>CAZCOP010000009.1:2556-22830 GCA_964499825.1 uncultured Candidatus Bathyarchaeia archaeon | reverse complement strand
ATCAAGTTCATCGAGCTCCCTGAGATAAGCCTCCATATTCCTTCGGTAATACTCCTCATTAGCCGGATCAACCTGGACGAGGGCTTCATAGATATTCTCAATCATCACCTTCACATTCCGTGGGGAGAGCCAAACGTGCGGATCCCCATCCACTATTCTTACCCCCCTAGAGCAGTTCACGACGAGCATATCCCTGTTCAGGGACCTGAGCCTATCCATCTGAGCCAGCTCAAACTCGACACCTGAGCCCACCTGGAAGTATATCCTAGCCACGCTTACCCCCCTAAGCTGGCTCACCCTCGGCTCGTATGTGTGAGGGTTATAACCCGGTGGAACCATAACCGTAACGTAAACCCTGTCTCCCCCAATCCTCTCGACGAACTCAACCTGTGGGGGTATGGTTACGGCGATGCATATCCTATCCCCGCCATAGGGCTTATAGAATGCCCGGGGAGAAGTAAATAAGCCGCCTATGAAGACGATGAACAAGGCCAAAGAGACCCTGAGCAGCTGAACTTTATCTAACCCCTCCACCAGTAAAGGCTGCATCAAGAAGTTGAGGGCAAAACAATCTTATTAACATTTCCCTATTAATTAACAAAAAATATTAAAATTTAACTCGTAGTTAATAATCTGTGCTCACCTCGTTTCACCCTTCTCGGCTCTCTCCAAGTATACGCTCGATGCATACCTTATATATCTGGGTAGATCCTGGTCATCTATCTCGTCGAGTTCTATCCCCAACTTACCATAGAGGTTCTCAACTATCTCCCTGTTCACGATCCTCGCTCCCTCCCCCAGGAGTTTCTCCAGCTCCTTAGCGAAAAGCTCAGGCTTCTCAGCTATCTCATCCCTCCTTATGGAGGTGGTCATCTCTATGAAGTTCAATATCCACTCGGCGAAGGGTACGCTCTCACATATCGACTCAACTAGGAGTTGGCTGAACCTTCTCTTCTGTCTCTCCACCCTGGTGGCGGACAAAGCCCATCCCTCAGCATCAAACGGGAACATCAAAGTTTGTCTCCGACTTCCTCAACTTGTCGAGAACCTCATCAACCATGTATCTTCTGGTGCTAACCCATCCTCCTCTCTGGTATGGTTCATGCCAGAACCAATACCTCATGCTCGACTCGTAGTCGCTCCACAAAACCCTAACATCGTGACAGTACTTCTGGAGTATACTCCCAAACCTTGGAAAGTTCAGTGGTGGTATCGATGTCTGCAGGAAGAAGCCCCTGCGGGTCGGTATCAAGGTTGATTGGAAGGGGAGCATCTTGACTGCCTCGGCGAAGCGTCTAGTTACACTCACCGGACACTGACACTCAAATATCAAGGTTGCGAAGAGTCTTGATGCGTTCCTGTGGACTATAACCCTATAAGTATCGATTATCTTATGCTCCTCGTAGAACCTCAACCTCCTGCTTAGATGGTACTGGGGCACATCAGCCTTCTCCGCTATCACCTTCCACTTCTCCCTCGCATTGATCGTCAACTGCCTCAATATCCGCATGTCCTTACAATTCATCTTATGGAGTACTGGGGGTGGATAGCTCCTTAATGGGGGTGGAGACTCCAACTCCTCTATCCTAGACTCCCAATCCTTAAGATCGAAACTCCAAGAGTCGGCTTCCGGGTCGTAATAGTTGAAGTTGTTCTCGGTGTAGACCCAGCCAGCAACCGGAGTGTCGTAGTAATACTTATTTATCAGACCCATCTCTGAGAGGCCGTCGATGAACTCCAGAAGCAAGGATAGAGTATGCTGAGGTATGGCGAAGATCGCGTATATCCCATTATAGAAGCCTAGACACCTAACCCTATACCTCGTGTAGTGGTGGAGATCGAGAGCCCTCTCAACCTCCTCCAAGTGCTTGAATGGGGAGCGGAGGAAGAAGAGGAAGGGCTCCAGCTTCAAAACTGGATAGCAGATCTCGGCTGAGACCGATATCAATATGCCATCCTTGACCAACCTTTCAAGCCTCCTTGAGAAGGTTGTAGGGGTCATACCTGCGAGCTTGCTGAGGACCTTGACTGTTCCCAAAGGGGCTTCAGCGAGGGCTGACAGAACTCTAAGGTCTCTCCTAGATAACATCAACTAACCTTCCCTCACCCATTCATTTTTGCAGTATTATCCTGGTTACTATAAACTTGGTGTGGTTACGACTCAATCCATAGGAGGCCCAACTGTTCCACCCGGAGGGTCGAAGTCATACGTGTAATCGGACCTAGCGGTTCTCCATAAATAGCGAGCTGTCAGGTAAGCCCTATACCAACCGCCACTAAGGTCTTTGAGGTTGAAGGCGACATCTTTCGATGCGGAACCCTGCACATTCCTAAATAGGAGAATCTTATGCTTAACGTAAACCTCAACATAGGTGTCATCATCAACCTTGTACTCCAGGTGTAGCGTAACTAAGACTACGGCGAGTTTCTTATAGCCATTAACCGTCACCTTTCCGGTTACTAAGGCGTCATTCTTAACCCCGTCGCCATCGCCGTCATAAACCTTTACGTTCTTGTCCACGGTGACCTCAAGGTCGATTACTCGTGCGTAGACAGGGTTTGTGACGATCACGAACATCAGGAGGGCGGTTAACACCGAGATCAAACCTTTCCTAAACAAATCAATCAGCCTCAGACAATAATTGACTGCAAGAAATATTTAAATTTTATTTAAAAATTGATGTTTTTTTGCATCATGTGCGTGTTTACTTGTGAAGCTCCCACCCAAACAAAGACGTAAGGACACGGACATAATCAACAAGCTTTCTACATAGTTTTTAAGTAACCTTTAACATCTGATAACTGAAGCTAACTAGCAACGTGGAAGAGATGACCCTAGAGGAGATAATTGAACGGATACTCTCAATTCGTAGGGACATGGCTAAGGAGGACGTTCTGAGGCTTATAGAGGAGAAGGAGGCTAGGGCCAGGGGCTACCTAACCCGCGAGAGCATAGCGAGGATAGTAGCCTCAGAGCTGGGAGTCGAATTGGAGGGGGAACCCCTACACTACGGGATGTCAATCAAGAACTTGGTCTCAGGCCTGAATGATGTGACGATAACGGGGCGTGTAATCTCGGTCTCGCCCATCCGCCACTTCACCCGCCGAGATGGGAGAGAAGGCTCACTTAGGAGGTTAAGGGTAGCCGATAGGAGTGGGGAGATAAACGTAATCCTATGGGATGATAAGGCGGAGAACCCGGAGGTAAATGAAGACCTTGTTGGGAGGATTGTCAGATTCTCACATGGGTATGTTAGGGAGAGGATGGGTGGAGAGCTGGAACTGAACATAGGCTCGAGGGGTTCGATCGAGATATCACCGCCGGATGTGAGAGAGGAGGATTACCCGAGGCTGAGCAGCTTCCTGAAGGGAATAGGTGAGATAAGCAGGGAGGACTACAGGGTAAACACAGCTGGAACAGTCTTGGCCATACACCCCATAACCACCTTCAAGAGGCAGGATGGAACAGAAGGCAAGAACTGCAGGTTGGAACTGGGCGATGAGACCGGAATGGTCACTGTGGTATTCTGGGATGAGAAGGCTGAGGCCATCCGCGATGTTAAACCTGGAACGCGCCTGAGGGTTATGGGTGCAAGGGTCAGGGAACGAGTAGATGGAAGCCTCGAACTACACGTAGACAGCTCAAGTAACGTGGCAGCCATAAAAGGGGAATACAAGACTATGAAGATAGGTGAACTGAAGCCTGGGATGAGAAGCCTCAACATCCTAGCGAAGGTTGTAGAGACTGGAAGGTTAAGGACCGTCAAGCGTAGAGCAGGCGAGAGCCGTCTATTTACCCTGCTGATTGGGGACGAAACCGGCCTGATACAAATGAACCTGTGGAATGAAAGGGCTGATGAGTACTCCAAAATAAAGAGAGGTGACATCGTCATGGTTAAGGGAGCTTACACGCGGGAGAGGTTCGGTAGGCCGATCCTAAGCTTAGAGGAGCATGGTGAGATCGTTATCAACCCAAACCTTGAGGGCTCCCTAGAACCCCCAACCTACAAGGAGAGGCTGACGAGGATATCCGAGCTCAAAAGTGGGATGGGGCTGGTGACGGTTAAGGGTGAGATAACAACCATGCCTTTACTGAGGGAGGTAACCACCACCAGGGGGGACAAGGTGAAGATGGCATCCTTCGAGATATCAGATGGGACGGGTAGGGTTGAGGTCTCACTGTGGAGGGATCCAGCGGAGCTGGTGGGAGCCATACCGGTTGGGACGAAAATAAAGATAAAAAATGTATATGTCACTAGGGATCCGGATGGGAGGGTTAGGTTATCCTCTGGTGCACTGACCTCTCTAGAGGGAGCTGATATAAAAAGCTCCTGAACCCCAGCCCGCTCGTCTAATCCTTCCTTACTAGGGTTATCTCGATCGTTGAGACGTTGGATTTCTGCTGTTGCTCAGGTCTGGTTATCTCCTCGGTTCCTATCTCTATGTTCTCGATCTCGAGATCCTTGACGAATGCGCGTCGTAGCAGCTCAACTGTGTCAACTGCCCTACTGATCGCCCTCCCCCTAGCCTTGATCACCAGCTTCTTGGCTCCAGCGTTTAGGAAGGTCAGGCAGGCGACGACGTAGTTCATAACGGGCTTCTTACCGATTAAGACGAGGCTCTCACTCGTTTCGCTCTCCCCAGACATGCACATTACCCCTTCTCTAAATTTGTTTGAATCCCTTGTTCAGTAAGGTTAATTAATATAGAAAAGTTTACCTCCTTATAATATTTTTGCGGTTAGAGTTTCTCTAGATTATTGTGAGTATTGCTATCAGTATCGCTGTTACTGTTGGGAATAGTATGATCGCTGTCCTCCTCGCCTTATCTGCCACCTCATCTGCAACTCGGCACAGGGACTCTATCTGCCTCTCACCTATAACCTTCACATTCCGCATCCTCCTCACGCACCATGAGGCCTCAGCTGGTTCGAGCTTATCCAAGGCCGCCTTTACCGCCCTCTCAACCCCCTCTATCACCGTTTTGCGGGGTATAGCCTCGCCGATCGGATAGTATCCCCTATCGACCATGACAACCCCGTTCACGATGTGCGTGTCCGTTGTCAAGACTTCACCGTCATCTATTCCAAGCCTCTTTAGGCGTGCGAGTATCTCGCTGCGAAGGTTTGAGACCATGTTGTTTCCATCTATGACTACATAAGCGAACCTCCGGTTTCCAACCTCGGTTGTGATGGCGGTGATACCCCCCGGACCGATCCCCTCCTTAACCCCGAAGCCTTCTAATAGAACTTTTGAGGCTCCCACCTTGAACCTTGAGGGTTTCAGCCTCCCAGCCTTTTTTAGGACGGCTGCCGCCGCCCTTCTGAGCCTCCTGGTTGCATCCCTCAAGTTGAAGGAGCCGTTTATGCTGTTGTGGGCATCTATGACTATGGCGGCCTCGAAGCCCAACCTCTCAGCCTCCCTATTTATCTCCTCATCCAGTTCTGGGGGGAGGTCTTCCATCATCTCCGGGGCAAGCGTTAGGGTTAGTAATGCGCATTTCCCGAATACTTGGCAGCTCACCTTTGCTCCATCAATATCCAAGCGTATGAAGGGTGTAGCCCCTCCGCTTCCGTCATCGTCTCCAATCATGGCTAATACTTCCTCTAGGACATCCCTACACCTCCTGTGGGAGGTTAGGTCGAGTCCGTGTCCGGAGAGTCCGTGGGGGACGGAGACGACGCACTTCAGTTTCTCCTCTAGGGCCTCTTGGATTACACCCGGAAGGTTGCTGCTTCCGACGTTCTTGAAGGGTCCGGGGTGTATCAATGGGACGATCATCAAAGCCTTTAATCCGCTTCCACCCTTAAACTTCAGTAGGGATATCTTGATCTCCCTCTCCTCACCCATCTCCTCGAAGATCCTCTCTAAGGGTTCGTTCAGGTTCTCGGTCCAGTTCGCTAGGAAGGCCTTGAAGAGCTCTAGGGGGCGAAAGTTCAACTCTACCCCTAGAGGCTTGTTCAGTATCCTGGTATATGCGTAGACCCCTATGTAAGCTGTAGCAGTCGCGATTACGGGATGGATAATGTTCATCAATGATAGGTTTAGGTTGGTGTATGTCGGTAGTGAAGCTACCATCATGAAGAGTACGGGTTGAACTGTTGATGATGTTATGGCCCTCGATGTGCCCAGCGAGGAGACTGAGAAGAATACTATGAACCTCAGGGTTAGGGCCGCGAATAAACCGAGTGAGGTTACCTTAACCCATAGATCTGATCCTCCCATGCCTCCCGTGAGCTTTAGGGTCAGGTTCGCCATAGTTATGAATAGGGTTAGGATTAGGGATGACACCAGTGATAGGAATGAACATCTCCTGAAGTCTAGGATGGGTTCACCCTTCATGATCGTCTTTGTGGTTGCGTAGTCGGTTAGTGTGGATGTTGCGAGTAGGAGTATCCCGTAAGCTAAACCCAAGAGGATGCTGCCTGCCGTCGGATTGACCGTGCATGTTAATATGGTTCCGCCTAGGAGGCATAGGAGGGCTAGGTACGTGATTATGCCCTTGAACGTTGGGAGGGTGAATAGGGATGAGTATCTCCCTGCTATCCTTCCCGCCGGCTCCGACGCCATCTTAAACCTCCACAATAATTCTCTAGTAACCACTCAAAAAGGTTAAGGCCTCAAACTTAAGAATTACATGATCTTGGAAACCTTGCGGCGTTCTTACACGCTTAGAGTTACCTAAATCCATCAAATTTTTATCCTTCAAGATAGAAAACTTTATCTACAATCTAATGTGAAATCTTAGTGAGAGCTATGTCTGAGGGTTCACAGCCTCCAGTTACAGTGTTTCACATGCTCGAGAAGCATCTCGGGGAGAGGATCTCAGTCATACTTGATCCGTCTTATGGCTTTGAGGGTAAGTTAACGGCTGTAACCAGGGATCCCCCCGGGATATGGCTCTCCGATGCTAAGGCTACGGTTTTGAGGTCGACGATCGCGCAGCCGATACCCCAAGTTGTGAGTAGGGAAGAGAGAAGCGAGATATTTATCAACTTGAACTCAGTTCAGAGGATAGAGATACTGCACAAGTAAGAAGGATGAGGGATGCGTTCTTTCCCTCCGTCTTCTATGTTAATGGAACCATGTGAAGCTGTGCCAATATAGCTGCAACTATGAGCGATATGGCGAGGACGACGACTATCTCCGGTCTAATCCTTATGCCCGGTGTGTCCTCCTCGAAGAACCTGAGGAGTCCCGCACCCGTCGCAGGCATCGGGGCTCTCCTCCGCCTGCGCTTCTCCCTCCTACTACTCATCTCCAGGCCTCCGCATCAATCTCCTATTTCATCTTTCATCCTTAATTGGTTAATTAAGTTTGCGCCGTTCTGTTTGATCTGTCAGAGGTTAAATTTAGGTTTACCCTCAGAATTCCGGCCTCTCCTTACCCAGCTTCCTGTCTAGGCATGCCTTCACGAATCCGTAATATTCCGGTTCAGGCTTCCCGGGTCTACTCTTAAACTCCCCGTGGAACTGGGATGCGAAGAAGAAGAACCTGTCCGGGAGCTCCATTATCTCTATCCTCCTCCTATCAGGGCTCTTCCCGGAGAAGACGGCGCCGTGCTCCTCAAGTATCTTCCAGTACCTTGGGTTTACCTCCCATCTGTGACGGTGACGCTCGTATATCTCCGACCTCTTATATAGTTTATAGGCTAGGGTTCCCTTCTTTATTATGACCTTATGTGCCCCTAGGCGCATCGTTGCCCCCTTATATTTTAGTCCCCTCTGCCTCGGCATTAGGTAGATGACTGGGTGGGGCGTATCCTGCGATATCTCCGTGCTGTTAGCCTCCTTAAGGTTGCATACGTTCCTAGCGAACTCCACAATCGCCAACTGGAAGCCGTAGCATATGCCGAGGAATGGTATGTCGTTCTCCCGGGCGAATTGTATGGCCATGATCTTGCCCTCCGTTCCCCTCGGGCCGAAGCCGTAAGGGACGAATATGCCATCATACTCCTTCAATATGCTTATCTTTTCAGGGTTCTCCTCGAAGGTCTCAGCCTCTATGTAGTCTATCAGAACCCTCGTGTTACAAGCCGCTCCTCCATGTCTTAGAGCCTCATTCATACTTACATAGCTGTCAGCCAGGCCCGCATACTTCCCGACGAGAGCTATCTTCACCGCGTACTTTGGGTTCTCAACCGAGTTGACGAAGCTCCTCCACTCACCCCATTTAGGGCTTCTGTTCGGGAGGTTTAACCTCCTGCATACGTAGTTACCCATCCCCTGCTCGTCGAGGATTAACGGAACCTTATATATTGTTGGGACGTTATAGGAGCAGAAGACCGCCTTCTTCGGTATGGTTCCGAAGAGGGCTATCTTCTCCAGAACCTCCTTCGTTATCATCTTCCTACACCTTGCGACGATTATGTCAGGTTGGATTCCGATCCTACGTAGCTCGTTTACGCTGTGCTGGAGCGGCTTCGTCTTCATCTCACCGGTTACATCGAGGATCGGGACGAGAGCAACGTGAATGTATAATGTATTCTCAAATCCTTCCTCAAGCCTCATCTGCCTTATGGACTCTAGGAAGGGTAGGCCCTCTATGTCCCCGACGGTTCCACCGCACTCCGTCAGGACAACATCAACGTTCGACCGTTCAGCAACCCTGCGAATTCTCCTCTTTATCTCGTCGGTTATGTGAGGGATTATCTGGACGCACCTGCCTAAATAGTCACCCCGCCTCTCCCTATCTATAACTGTCCGGTAGACCTGACCTGTTGTGATGTTATTCTCCTTCGGGAGGTCTATATCTAGAAACCTCTCATACCAGCCTAGGTCTAGGTCTGTCTCTCCCCCATCCTCTGTGACGTAGACCTCCCCGTGCATGTAGGGGTTCATCGTTCCAGCGTCGACGTTAACGTATGGGTCTATCTTTATAGCTGTCACATCGAAGCCCCTAACTTGGAGCATCTTCCCAACGGATGATGTGACTATACCCTTACCAACAGAACTCAACACCCCACCCGTGATGAATATGAACTTGACCATCAGAAACCCCCGCCAACAACAATAGAATACTCCACAGACTCTATTAAAACCTTCTTCAAGTTGTGGAGCCGCGGTGGAGAACTCTAAAAACCTGGAAGCGAAAGATTTATTCCTAATGTCTCCCTTTAAGATAGGGAAACAGCCTCAAGGAGGCAGCCGAGTTAACATAGGAGTTGGAGAGTATGAGGATCGGCGTTTTAACAGGTGGGGGAGACGCTCCAGGGCTCAACGCTGCGATAAGGGCTGTAGTTAAGAGGTGTGAGAAGTACGGCTACGAGGTTGTAGGTATCAGATACGGCTGGGCGGGCATGCTGAAGAAGGACACCGTAAAACTGACATATAAAGATGTTAAGGACACGATAAATCGGGGTGGAACCATACTCAAGACGTCAAGGACGAACCCCCTCAAGCAGCCAAACGGGATCGAGATAGTCTCGAAGAACTTCAAGGAGCTGGGTCTAGACGCCCTCATAGCCATAGGCGGAGACGACACCCTAAGCGTAGCTAAGGCCCTGAGCGAGGTGGGCTTGAAGGTTGTCGGTATACCAAAGACCATCGATAACGATGTCTCCGAGACCGACGCGACGATAGGCTTCGACACAGCCGTGAACACGGCGATGCGGATAATCGAGAACCTGAGGGATACAGCCGAATCCCACGAGAGGGTTATAGTCGTCGAGATAATGGGAAGATACGCCGGATGGATAGCCCTAAACTCAGGCTTAGCCGCAGGTGCAGACCTTATACTCATACCTGAGGAGCCCTTCAAGATTAAAGACGTAACTGAGTTTGTAAAGAGGAAGGTCGCCATGGGTGAGAGGTCAATCTTGATAGTTGTCGCCGAGGGAGCTTTAATAGCTGACTATAAGGGTCCGATAACCAAGGATACATCGGTCGACCAATTCGGACATGTACGCCTAGGCGGGATAGGGGAGTTTCTGGCCAAGAAGATACGTGAGGAGCTGGGCGTCGAGACGAGAGCTATAACCCCAGCCCACATAGTTAGGGGAGGGTCGCCGACAGCCTTCGACAGGTTGATGGCGACCAGATACGGTATAGCGGCTGTCGACTTGGTTAGGGATGGGAAGTTTGGGATGATGGTAGCCCTTAGAGGGGGTGAGATAGTAACGGTACCCCTATCGAAGGCCTTGAGCAAGAGCAAGAATGTAACCCCAAACCTCTATGAGGAGGCTAAGACCTTCTTCGAGTGAGATATCATCACATCAATTAAACTCGGTTCTCCTTTGACGTATGGGATGAGGTTGCATCATCTAATCCTTTAGATGTCATCCCTCAGCCTTAACACCTTAGCTATGTTGGCATCATCATCTATTCTAGGCTTGATCTTCCCCTTACCAGATGTTAGGAGGGTTGTCACGCCTGGTCCATGCCCGGAGACGACGCAGTCGCTGTGGACAACTATCCCTATCGACATTGCACCCTTACGGTATATCCTCCCATAGGAGTGGTCTGCATCCTTTATCGCTATGAAATCTCCAAGCCTGAGGTCGTCCAAGCCGTACTCCCCCCTCACATCCTCATCGAAGAGTTGTATATCGTAATCTCCAGAGTAGGTCTGATTTGCCCCAAGCCCGGAACCCATTATCGCAGCTGGAACTATATGGGTAACCGGGAACTCAAGCGTGTCGCCTATGGGTTTGATATCTATTGCACTCAGCAGTCTCGGGTCCATATTCATAACCTTAATATCAGGGAAGTCGAGAAGTCTCAAACCAACCCCGAAGGCCTTCACCATAACTTTATCGCCTATGAGCATCTTCTCCATAACATGGGGTGGAAAGTCGACGAGGACGTGCTCTATACCTCCATGCTTCCCCGTTACGACACCCTTCTCACCCTTCGCATCCCCGGAGACCACAACTGCCTCATTACCCACGCAGGAGAGGATGTTCAGGGCCATATTGGCCTCCTTACTCTCCTTATTCTTTATGCTCACGCCGGGTTCAACGTGGTCCGCCTCCCAACCCGTCGCCGGGTCGCCAACCCTGATGTTATATGTTATCCCGCCAACGCCAGGTAGAACCCTCGGCGTACCATCCGATGATATTCTATAAGGGCTTCTGAAGACAGGGCTCGAAACCTCACCTAGAACGGATATCTTAACCAGGCGGTCGACATTCGTCCTCAACAATTGATCACTCCCCCTAAGACTCAGCCACAATGAAGAATAACCAAGACGGTCGATTTAACACTTCGCATCACGGTTATTCTAAACCTTGAAGTCTACACCATGCTCCTCCAGAAACCTGTTCAACTCTTCCCTGTAAGGTAAGGCTGTTATAGCTCCACGCCTTGTGACAACTAGAGCGCCAACCGCATTCGCAACCTTTATGCAGTCCTCTAGGTTCCAGCCCCTACACAACCCAACGAGGAGGCCAGCGTTCCATCCATCCCCAGCCCCCGTGGTATCTACAGCTCTCACCTTGAAGGCTGGGGCATATAGCTTAACACCGTCACCCGTCATGAGCATGGAGCCCTCCGAGCCGAGCTTAACGCCAACTAGATCGACGCCGTAACTGAGAGCCTTTCTGGCAGCCAACTCCGGATCGGCTGTTCCAAGGATGAACTCAGCCTCCTCCCTCGAGAAGGTTGCAACATCTGAGAGCCTCAAAATCCTCAGGTAAGTCCTCCTTAGAGTTCGAGTAGAGCTCCAGACATCGGTTCTCAAGGTTGGGTCGAACGAGATCCTCACACCAGCCTCCCTTGCATACTCAACGGCCCTGAACACGGCCTTCCTAGACGGGTTCCGGGATAAGGCGAAGCCTGAGATGTGGAGTATCCTAGCGCCAGCGATGTAATTATAATCTATATCATCGGGTTCTAGGAGGCTGTCGGCGGTCCCGCTGATCCACGGCTCCCGGTAGAACAGGAAGGTCCTCTCACCGGTTCCGGGTTCATTGGCAACGAAGGTTATGGTGGTTCTAGCTTTCCTCTTAACCTTAACCTGCGAGGTGTCAACTCCGTTCCTCTCAAGCTCGAGTATGAGGAATCTGCCGAAGGGGTCGCCGCCGACGGCGGTTATGGCCCCGCTGCTCACGCCGAGCCTGGAAACCCCGACTAGGGTGTTCATCGGAGCCCCGCCGAAACACTTCTGGAAGGTTGAAGCCTCAACATAGGATACGGGTTCCGTAGAGACGAAGTCTATCAAGATTTCGCCTACACCGACAACTTCGGGACTCAAAGATAGTAACCTCCAATCTTACTCTTTCCTCTCCAACTTATCGATACCGTTCATGTATGGCCTAAGGGCCTCGGGTATAACGACGCTTCCATCCCTCCTTTGGTAGTGCTCTAATATCGCCATCATGGTTCTACTCGTCGCTAGGGCTGTGCTGTTCAGGGTGTGGACGAAACCCTTAGGAGGCTTCCCGGGAGTCTCCCTATACTTTATATTCAGCCTCCTCGCCTGGTAGTCTGTGCAGTTCGAGTTCGAACCGACCTCCCTAAATTTTCCATCAACCATCCAGACCTCGGTGTCATACTTCTTCGCGGCAACCGTCCCTATATCGCCGGTACAGACGTTCACAACCCTATAGTGTAACCCAAGCTTCTGGTACAGCTGCTCACAGTTCCACTGAAGCTCCTCATGCAGCTCCCAAGACTGCTCAGGGAGGCAGAAGATGAACTGTTCGATCTTATTGAACTGGTGCATCCTGAAGAGGCCCTTCGTGTACTTCCCATGGGTTCCCACTTCCCTCCTGAAGTTTGTGCTTATACCAACAATCTTGATTGGTAGGTCATCCGCGTTCAATGTCTCATTCATGAACATTGCGGCTATCGGATGCTCACTTGTAGCTATCAGGTAAAGGTCCTCACCCTCGATCTTGTACATAACGGTCTCGAAGTCTGAGAGGTCGGTTACGCCCTCATAGGGCTTCCTGCGGAGCATGTATGGGGGCTCTATAAGGGTGTAGCCACGCTCCATCAGGAAGTCTATCGCAAACCTTTGTATGGCCAAGTCGAGGAGGACGAGTTCATCCTTAAGGAAGTAGAAGCCCGAACCAGAGATCTTGTTAGCCCTTTCCTCATCTATAAGTCCGAGGTCTAGGGCGATCTCTAGGTGGCCCTTAGGCTCGAAGTCAAACTTAGGGGGAGAACCCCAACGTCTAATCTCAACGTTATCCGACTCATCCCTGCCATATGGAACTGACTCGTGGATGAGGTTCGGGATCCTCATCAAGGCGTTCCTCGAGAGTTCCTTATACCTCCTAACCTCACCTCTCAAGCCCTTTATCTCTTCCTGTACTTTCTCGGCTTCCCTCAATAGATGTGTGATGTCGATGTCCGGTTTCTCCCTTTTAAGCCTAGCTATCTCCCTACTTATCTCGTTCCTTCTCCTCCTTAGCTCGTTGATCCTTGTCTGGGCAAGCCTCCATCTCCTGTCATACTCGATGAACTCATCTAGAGCCCTCAGCTTCTCCGGGTCGTTCCTCCTCTTTATGTTCTCCCTGACGAGATCTGGGTTGCTCCTGATCAGCTTCACATCTATCACTGGATTCTCCCCCATCCAGTTAAGATTCTGAATAAGAGTATTTAAACTATCGATTCGGAATTTGATGGTTGAGGCTCTATAACCCGCAGTATAGCCAACATTAACGGTTTCAGGCATAAAAAAGTGGGGGTGGGTTTTTCTCTCATCCGCTGGTGTCTATGTTGAAGGGCAGAACGGCGTGTACCGTGTATCCGCCAGCTTCGCTCGTTATCTCGTAGGCTATTATAACGGTGAAGCTCACACCCTCATCATTCGTGTATGTTCTCTGCAAAGCCTTTATGGTGATCTCCTCGTTAGGTGCGAGGTAATTGTCGAACAGTGTCTTTAGCCTTATAACCTCAGAGCCATCCCTCCACACCGGTGGGAGTATTATGTTGAGCTCCCCATCAGAGGTTGAGATTACGAGTATATTCTTGTAATGCGTTACCACGGAGCCATCCAACTCAACGGCTGACGCTCCCTTGAAGAAGGACCTAAACCATAGGGTTCTAGCCCTCACTCTGCAGACGGTGAGCGGCCTCCTCCGGGGGAACCCCTTATGTACGTAGCCTTCAGCGGCTGAGTCGCCATTCATGGCGTTGACGATCATGGCGTCACTCATTAGGAGCGGTAGGGTAACTATGAGGATTACACCCAGCATGATGAGGATCTTACTGCTCGTCTTCACGATTATACCCCCTTCATCCCCATCTCAAATTTTCAAGGTTTACGTGGCGTGTGGTTCCTTAAAAGGACTTCTCACCCATGGTGGATACTGCTGATATACACCAAAGATGCAACCGGTGCGGTCGCCATCCTTTGAAGGTTCGGCTTTAGTTTATATAAATCTGACCGTATCAATTTATCGCGGTTTAAGCTTTTCCATACTTGAATCCGTTTTAAGCGAAAATCTTATATCCTAACACCTAAAACATAAGTTCAAGAGGTTTTAAAAGATGGAAAACGCAAGGATGATAAAAATGTCGAGTAGAATACTATGCCTATTACTAGTAGCCTTACTGATCTTCTCAGGACTTCCAATCACATCATTTGTGGCGGTCTCAGCAACAGCTGAAACTCCATCCGGAGGTGCAACAGCGGATCAGGCCGGTTCCGAACCTGCTGGGACGCCATCAACCGAGGCTGGTGCAGCCGAGAGTAAGGGAGCCGCAGCTCCCCTAATACCATGGGATGTTATAGGGAAGATACCTAAGAGCCTTGAGGATGATATCGCCCAACTTCAACCCGAGGACAGGATACGCGTCATGATAAGGGTTGAGGATGGGTACCAGGAACTTCTTGCCGATATGTTACCCGAAGACGCTGAGGTTCACTTCGTTTATAAGCTGGTTCCCTACGTCTCTGCAACCGTTAAGGTTGCGGATATAAAGGGCATATCCGAGATACCATACGTGATCTCAGTTCTCCCTGATGTGAAGGTAACCCTAGCCTGCGACTCCATAGTTACGCCGATGAACACATCGATAAACGACCCATACATGGACGGCTTCTACCTATTGAATGAGACGACAGCCGACATAAACGCAACATTCCTCTGGGAGCTCGGATACACCGGTCAGGGTGTGGTTATAGCCATACTCGACACCGGTATAGAGGAGAGCCACCCAGACCTAGACGACATGGACGACGACCCAACAACACTAGACCCGAAGGTCATCGGTGAGGTAAGCTTCGTCCCAGGTGAATCAGCCGATCTATGGGACATACACTGGCACGGAACCCATGTGGCAAGCATAGCCGCTGGAACAGGAGCTGCAAGCCAGGAGTACACCACCGAACACCCCAGATGGTGGTGGTGGACGGTAGGCCCAGGAGTCGAGAGGGGTGTAGCCCCAGGTGCATACCTACTGGACGTCAAAGTACTAAATGTATACGGATGGGGATGGGAAAGCTGGGTGATAGCTGGGATCGAGTGGGCAGTAAACCACGGCGCGGACGTAATAAGCATGAGCCTTGGAGCGGCAGAATACTCACCGGCCATGCATGAGGCCATCAAAGCAGCAACGGAGAAGGGAGTCCTAGTCGTGGCTGCAGCTGGAAATGCGGGTCCAGCTAGGTCCACGATGTCATTCCCAGGTGGACTCCCAGAGGTATTATCAGTCGGAGCCTCAACAGAGACAAGCCCAAGCGGTATGCCTGGAGTCATAGACTTCAGCAGCAGGGGCCCAGCCCTAGTGGCGCCACGTGAGGGGGAGGGCGAAGCCTCAACAGCTCCAGGTGAGGGAGAGGAGCCTAGAGCTCCCGAGACGCACCTCCTAGCCAAGCCTGACGTTGTGGCCCCAGGCTACATGGTTATGGCAGCCTTCGCATACTACGACACATACCAAGACTTGTTTGAGTGGTGGTATGGCATTTCATTCTTTGACGCTTGGTTCTATATAGTTGCCAGCGGAACGAGCATGTCCACCCCGCATGCATCGGGTGCAGCTGCGCTGTTGTTGAGCGCCTTCCCAGGTGCAACTCCAGAAGCCATAAAGGCCGCCCTAACCGAATCAGCTGTGGACCTTGGATACCCAGCCATGGTTCAGGGCCACGGGTTGATAAACGTCGGCGGGGCATATGAGCTGTTGGAGAATGCTCCGAAGGGGACATACGACCAGACTGAGTCGTACATGATGAACGTCTCCAACCGCATCTGCGAGCACCCGCTGCTTCCACGAGACTTCGAGTGTAACCTAACCCTACTCGTTGACAAGTACACCAGACTGGACAGATACACCATCCTAGGCGAGGAGTTGATGAGCCGGGGGATGCACGCGATCGCACTAAGTGAGAAGCTGGAAGAAGCAACTCAACTCTGGCCCTATGTTGAGCTTTATGTTGAACTTGAGGAGCCGGTTGAATCACCGCACCCATACTATAACGATATGTGGGAAGTATACACGATAACTCGTCCTGGAGCCTTAAGCATCAAAGTTCACTTCGAAAAGATCGAAGTAGAAATGTATTATGATTTCATCCATATATACGACGCAGACTGGAACCTAATAATCTCATACACCGGATCCTACGAGGATGTCTGGACCCCACCCGTCCCAGGGGACACCGTTTACATAGTTCTTGATACCGATTACTCGTTTACGGATTGGGGCTTCAGAGTTGACGCCTATATATGCTCATTACCATCATTCTGGCTGCCCTTCGCCCCAGAGTTGGAGGTTTATGCCAACGCGGCCGGTTGCAACAGTACCCTGATAAGTGATCCCGGCGCCGACTACATGGCACTTGACGTCTCCATATACTTGGAAGGGTCCGGTGACAACGCCACCTTCTATGATGCGGAGGGCAATGTGATAGCTGGCCCATACTTTGGGCCGTACAGCTATGATGGGTTGGTTGAACTACCCGTCAGTGAGGTAAACATAACCGTCTGCTCAGACAACAGCACGGTTGAGGACGACAAGGAAGCCCAAGTCCTAGTCTACGGCTACTACGTCTACCCCGTTACCAAGAACGTCCTAGAATACCAAGGAATAGACATACTTTACATACCCGACCTGCTAGACCCGGAGGCTCTAAGCGAGCTGTTACCGCCTGAGGCTGTAGCGGCGTGGGTTGAGCAGGGTGGGAACCTCCTCTTCGAGGGAGACGACGTATGGCCTCCGAAGACTAGGTACAACATGTACACATCCTACTACAACGTAACATGGTCACCGAACGCTGAGGGTAGGGTCTACGACACAACCAACCTAAACACGACGGCCTTCCCAGAGCTGACTGAGGGTGTCGATACGCTCTCGGTTGGCGGAGCAGTTGCATCGTTGCTTGTGGAGTCCCCAGCTGTAACGGTTGTGTGGGACAACTTCGGCCACCCGATAGTCGCGGCCGGACACTACGGTGAGGGGAAGTTCGTCGTAATAGCCCCAGACATGATCATAAACGACTGGGTTCTAGGCGGTGAGATTCCATACCTAACGGGTCTAGGGGACAACCTACAGTTCGCTCTTAACATATTCTACTGGTTCACCGGTTCTGAGAGGGGTAAGGGCAGCGTTGAGGGCCAGCTCGTCCACGACCTAGGCATAAGCTGGCTATCCTACCCAACCCTGGTTGCCGATGGAGAGCCGCTCGAGTTCTCGGCTGAGATAGTGAACACTGGACACTACACTGAGAACTTCACACTTTGGGTCTACATATACAACTGCACAGATGATATGGTCTTCAACGGGACGAGAACCTACACGAACCTCGAGAACGGAACAAGCATAATCGACACATGGAGCTACACGCCGAACTTGGTCAGGGGAGTAAACGACACGGTAGGCCTAACCATAGTCATGCGGATCGAATACAAATACAAGGAGTCATGGCCATGCTACGAAAACAACATGATAAGTTCACCGGGGAAGAGTTATTGGCTTGAGCCGCCCGGAACATGGACTGAACCCGAACATGGTATATGGGCTACGATAAAGACTGAGAGGGCTGGTCCAAGCCCGATACTGACATCTGCAACCCCATCCGAGATTGATGGGACAACCGGAATGTTCGTCGTAATGTACCCATTCGACCTCAACCTGCTCAGTGTATCCTTCTTCACGAGTGGAGCCCTAGTCGATGCCAACGTAACCATAACGGGGAACGTGACCGAGATAGTGAGCTTCTGGAATGTGACAGCCGTCGAGATAGTTGACAACCCGCTGATACCGATCGGGCCTAGAACTCTAATAGGACCAGGCTTAGATGTCATGCTGGTCGAGGATGTGCCACGCGGCACAGTTGTCGCAGACCTGTACATGTGGACCCCGCTCGACGTTGAGCTGGGAATATACACCGGTGATATAATCCTCTACAACAGCTCAGGGATACTCTACACGATGCCCATAACCTTGGAGATAAGGGAACCAGCCGGGAGCATCCTATACGAGGACCTATCATGGGCTGGTATCATAACCTCATATATATGGCCTTGGATGGAGTACTACGACTTCTGGACTTCAGCTGCGGAGGCTGGATACGACGTAGACCTACACTGGGTCGTGTTCTGGGAAGCCTTCACGATGTACATGGAGGCATGGGAAGACTGGTTCTCGCTCAAACCATGGGAGAGGGGAGAACCACCCGACTTCGAGGAGATATACATCGGGCTCCTAGAGAGCCTAGACTACGACGCCTACATGCTCGTTGAACCATTATTCTACGCTCCGGGATACGGATACATGATGGCCGACATCGAGAACGAGACTGAATGGTGTCAGAGAGTGCTTGAAAGCGTAAAGAACGGCTCCATACTGACCGGGGACGACCCAGACTGGATTGGGATTCCAATCATCGCCATGTACAATATAACCTCCTCCGGTGGAAGCCTACTAACCCTTGCAAACACACCCTACTCCGGCGGGATGGCTAACCTCTTCATAGTGCTGTGGCACGAGATAGTTGGGTACTACCGTATCGGCACATTTTACTACCCGCACATGGTGTACGATCCCGTGGTCAACAGGACTGACGGCGAGATCGGAGTTGAAGGCGACCACTACATATTCGAGGGTAAGGATGTAATCCTATGGACTTATGAAGTCTATAGATATCACCCGCACGGCGTCTACGTCGGATTGTATGATACAGACCTATCCACAGTCATGGCGGTCGGGCTGGACGTCTACGCCGAGCCTCCATACTCAGACTACGACTACGCCAACTACGCAGTCATAGTTGAGGCCGACTGCACAGAGGGTGCATGGATATCCGGAGGCGAACTCGTCGCCTTCGCAGGCTACGACCTCTTCACAAATGAGATACTTGAGTATGGAGACCTATACATGTGGTACAGCTACCCATTCGTGAGCTACGAGGACGGCTACGAGGTAAGCACGTGGCCATCCGGATACCTGGGAGACAACGTGAGGCTCCTAGAGCAGCTCCTCGAGGTGTTATGCAACAGGCCTCCCGAGAAGGAGGTAACCTTCGATAAGAAGGTCTACACCGCCGGGGAGAACATAACCGTAACCCTAAACGTAACCGATGACCTCTTCCCCGCAGATGAGATATACGTCGAAGCCGAGTTGATAGTGACATACTTCAACAAGACGCTCTTCGAGCAGTATCCACGCGAATACTGGAGATGGTATGAGAAGGATGTGGTCAGCAACGTAACAGGAATGTACAACGAGACGATGGTCTTCAACCTGACGATACCCAGATCAGCCATGAACCAGACGGGAATCGTCAGGATGTACATCCGCGACGGATACGGAGACGAGGTATGTCAAATACATGAGGTCGAGATAGTCAATAGGGCACCGGTCATAACATCAGTAACCCCAAGCGAGTTCATAGTTACACCCGGAGACGAGGTTACGCTCGAGATAAATGTAACAGACGACTCAAGCAGTCCGGAGGATATAGAGGTCTTCGTATGGCTCAAGTACGTAGACTACACAGAGTACGAAGACATAATCAAGTGTCCAGTCCTAGTCAAGACATGCCTTAAACAGATGGCAACATACGAGGACGGAACCTTCACAGCTACGTACCAGACCTACGCCGGACCAGACAGCTACTGGAAGTGGCCGACTGGCAGGTACATGGCTATAGTAATAGCCATGGATGAGGCTGGACCGATCTCACTCAAAGAGCTATTCTATGGAGGATACTTCATCCACTACGGGCTCTACCCACCGATGATAAAGGACGCCATACAACTCTGCCTACCCTCAGGAGGATGGTCGTACTGGTGGTACTACCACTACTCGGAGTTCTGGAATTCACTCCAAGAGTTCATAGACTACTTCGGGACGATAGACTACCTGCCGATGATGACGAGCAGGCT
>CAZCOP010000009.1:0-2456 GCA_964499825.1 uncultured Candidatus Bathyarchaeia archaeon | reverse complement strand
AGTTCATAGACTACTTCGGGACGATAGACTACCTGCCGATGATGACGAGCAGGCTCTGGAGGACATGGTCAACATCAGTCATGGAGTACACAACATTCATCGTCAATTATGAGCCAGCAATCCTAAGCGGTGAAATACAAGGCTTAGCTGAGGGTGACAAGGCTAGAAGGGACAGCACAGTGGTGTTTGTTGTACGTACGGTAGACCAAGATGAAGGACTTGGCCAAACGGTTAAATTCACAGTCTACCTACCAGACGGAACAACAGAAACTATAACTGGAACTTTCGCCGGAAGAACAAACGATGGATCATGGAGTAAGAGTCACAGGCTCTATCCATATTCGTATGCATATACATATGAAACTTGGGAAGCCTCCTATGGAATGTGGACTGCAGCCTACAACCTCACAGGTAAACCCGTAGGCTCCTACTACGTCGAGGCCACCGTAACTGACACCCTCGGAACGTCGACAACGGCGGTTATAGGAGTGTTCCACCTAGTAAACGAGCCACCGGTGCTCCTAGACCCAGTCGTCCCAGAGGCGATAGTCCAAGGTGAGAGCGTAGCCATAGTTGTGACGGCCTACGACCCAGAGGGTCACGATGTATCGGTCACGATCTCGATACTTAGGCCGGACGGAGTCTGGGAGAACACGACGTACACAGGCTCAGGGCCACACTGGAGGGTGACCTACGACACGACACCGGAGAGCCCAACCGGGCTATACACAGTCTACACAACGGTCGTCGACGACCTTGGAGCCGTAACCTCAGCCTACACAGGCGACTTCATCGTCAGAGTTCCATGGACTAGCGTAGAGGACCTGGAGAGAGCTCTAGAACCGCTTGCAGAGGATCTGGAGAGGACCCTACAACTGCTGGGCGCGATAAACGAGACGATAGCCAACTGGACCGGTGTCCCGGTGACTGTTGGAGGATACACGGTTGGCTCCCTAACAACATCGGAGATGATAGAGCCTCCGGTTGTTGTTGGGAACGTGATTGAACTCCGCGTAACCGGGCCTCCTGGAACTGTTGGCAGAACCGTAGTCATGCTGCCTAAGGATCTGCTGGAGTCGCTTGGAGCGACGATAGACGATGTAGTGGTCCTATTCGATGGGGAGCCGATAGACTTCACATACACGGAGTATCCAACCTACTACCTGCTAATCATAACCTACACGCACAGCGAACACACGATAACGATCCACGTAACCGGCAAGCTGGATACCGACAGCGACGGCGTCCCAGACTGGCAGGAGTACGTTAAGGGAACAGAATCGGCCAACCCAGACAGCGACGGAGACTTCTGGATGGACAACGTAGACCCATGGCCGCTCAACTCGCTCCTACCGAACGGGTTGATAATAGCGGCTGTAGCAGTGTTGATAATAGCCATCTACATCATCCTGATACACAGAAGGGTCGTAATCGTATAAACACCCAAATTTCCCTCTCTTTTTTATAACTCCAGAGTTATGCCACCTTACCCCATAGATCACCGTCCAAGCATCCACTATACTGGATGGACCTCCCCATCCGCCCACCCTAAGCTGCTTTTCGCACAGAAGAAAAAAAAAAGGAGCGGGAGGAGTTAAATTTAAACGGTTAACATCTGAATAGAATAGTCAAAGGTGGGTGTGTATGGTTAAGGTGGACGACTACGAGGTTTTAGAGGGCCTATACTACTCAGAGGACTACATGTGGGTTAAGGTTGAGGATGGGAAGGTCAGGGTTGGCATAACTGACTACGCCCAGAAACAGCTTAGGGAGATAGTATACGTAGACCTCCCAAGCACAGGTGATGAAGTGGCGAGGGGTGAACCCTTCGGAACAGTTGAGTCCGTGAAGGCTGTATCAGATCTCGTATCCCCGGTAAGCGGAACCATAGAGGAGGTTAACGGGGAGATCCAGGACAACCCTGATCTGCTGAACGAGAACCCCTACGAGGGCTGGCTTATACTCGTATCCCCAACAAACCTTGAGGAGGACCTGAAGGAGCTGATGGACTTCGAGAAGGCTGTTGAGTGGCACAGGAAGCTCATTGAAGAGGGTTAGGAGAGTTAAGGGTTAAAGGAAGTAGCCAAAGTGGCGAGGAGAATATTAATCATAGGCGCGAACGCCGCTGGGACGGATGCAGCCTCAGCGGCGAGGAAAACCGATAGGAAGGCCGAGATAACCCTACTGACGAAGGAGGATAAGGGAGTCTACTCCAGATGCGGGCTGCCCTTCGTCCTAGGAGGGCAGATACCGAGCTTCGAGAACCTGATAGTATATCCACCATCCTTCTATAAGATGATGAAGCTCAACCTAAGGCTTGAGACCACGGCGACCGCGATAGACACCGAAGCCAAGACGGTTGAGGTTCAGGACAAGACCGGCAGGTGCGAAACCCTCGAGTACGACAGCTTGATAATCGCGACGGGTTCAAAACCCTTCAAGCCCCCAATAGAGGG
>CAZCOP010000008.1:277-23500 GCA_964499825.1 uncultured Candidatus Bathyarchaeia archaeon | reverse complement strand
CGTAAGGTTTATATATTTTTTGTGCATTATCACATATTGATAATGTGCATAATCACAAAAAAGAGGTGATAAAGTTATGGGGTATAGATATAGATGGATGTTCTATCTAACCGGGCTTCCAGGCTGGCTGAGGTTTGGGTTCTCCCCGGGATGGTTAGGCAGGTCTCCAACTGGACTTCCACCGACAGCTCAGTGGCTCTTACAGAGCGGTCTATTACCACAGTTTATGCAATACCTACAAACAGCGGCTCCAACATTCGTTCCACCAGCAGCCGTACCACCCGCCACCGGCGTTCAGGCAGCACCGACAGCCTTCCCTCCACAGTTGACGAAGGAACAGGAGAAGCAGATGCTGGAGCAGCAGGTCAAAATACTGGAGTCTCAACTTGAGGCTATAAGGAAGAGGCTTGAAGAGTTGAGCAAGTAGGGAGGGAGGCCTCTTGCCTAGAGGATGGTTCGGTAGAGGGGGATGGTTCGGTTGGGGCAGGGGATTCGGCAATCCCTACCCATTCTGCCTTTGGTTCCCATGGCTGCCTAGATGGTGGTGGGCGTATCCACTCTTCACCCTACCATACTACGCCGCTCTCGGGCTCCCATACTATGCTGGTTACTGGCCAGTTCCGTATACGCCGCTTTATAGGCCATACTAACCTAAGCCAGGATGACTAAGGTGAATGGAGGTGTTATGGGTGCCCCCTGGATTCGGCTTCTGGTTGTGGTGGCTTACAGCTCCGTATTGGTACCCGTACCTTTACTGGCTCTGGAGATACTGGCTCCCACTATACTGGCTTTGGCCTTTACCCATAACACCCTATCCAGCGTACTTTGGACTGCCTAGAGAGCAGGAGGTAAGGATCTTAGAGGATCGTAGGAGAATCCTTGAGGAGGAACTCAGCAGGATTAGCAAGAGGCTTGAGGAGTTGAAGGCTGAGTAGGCCTCCCCTTCCCGCAATTTATGGTTTGAGTGTGGAGATGTCTATGGGGAGAGTTAAGCTTGCTGTCCCAACGAGGGGAGATGGCGGTTTAGAGGATTCGATATCCGATGTCTTCGGCAGGGCTGGAAGGTTCACCATACTCGAGATAACCGACGGCTCAATAGCTAACGTCGAGATTGTCGAGAATCCAGCTGCATCCTATAAGCATGGTGCAGGGCCGATAGCCGTTAAGATGTTGACCGATATGGGTGTAACCGCTGTAGTTGCTAGGGAGTTCGGCCCAGGAGTATCAACACTTCTAGAACAGAACAACATAAGGAAGTTCAAGGTGGATGCTGACATTTCTGTCAGGGAGGCTGTTCATAGGATAATTGAGAAACTGTGAATTACTTGGAGAAGCCGGTAAACCTAACCCTCCCTCTTTTTATTCCACCCCCAAATTCTCAAGTTAACTGCATCCATGACTTCAAATTCGGGATGCGGACATGAAGAGTGATGTTGACAAGTGGCTTAAGGATTACGGTGAAGACTTCATGAGGAATGTGGGCATTAGCAGGGGTCAGTCTGTGCTAGATTTTGGGTGCGGCTCCGGTAATTACGCAATTCCGACAGCTAGGATCGTTGGGGATAAGGGAGTTGTCTACGCGTTGGATAAAGATAGAGGAGCCTTAGATGAGTTGATGCGGAGGGCCAGGCTGGAGGGACTCGTGAACATCAAGAGAATCGACACTTCAGGAGAGGTGAGGATTAAGTTGGACGACGAGTCGGTTGATGTTGTTCTACTTTATGATATATTCTGGTACTTCCCCCCTTCGGATGCGAGGTTAACGAGGCTCTTATCCGAGGTCTATAGGGTTCTAAAGCATGGAGGCATGTTATCCGTTCTTCCGAAGCATACCGACCCAGACCGGTTGAGGAGGGAGATAGAAGAGGCCGGCTTCAGATTGAAGGATAGGCATTATGGGACCATAATCCACGGCGGCGTCTTAGAGGATGGGTGGGTATTTAACTTCATTAAGGAGTGAGGAGGATTCCCAATTTTACTTTATCATCCTGAAGGATCTTTCGAGGATCGACCTGACCCTTTCACTAACCCTCCTCTCGATTGTAACTCTCGGCTTCAGCCCCTCCAGGCTCTCCTTTATGTTGAGAAGGTTTATCTTCTTCATATCTGAGCATACGGCTAGGTTGTTGACAGGGTAAACCTTCTTATCCGGGTATAACCTTCTAGCCCTATAGGTTAAGCCTTCCTCCGTTCCCAGAAGGAAGGAGTCACCCTCCATCTCACCGATAGCTCTAAGCATCTGGCTCGTGCTCCCTATGTAATCGGCAACCTTCTGGTTTTCCGGCGTTACCTCCGGGTGTACCAAGAGCTTCGCCTCTGGCCGTTCATCTCTGGCTTTCTCGATGTAGTACCGATCGATTAGGTATTCATGTACATAACAGTGCCCATTCGGTGGGACCGGTATTATCCTCTTATCTGTCTGTTTAGCCACGTAGGATGCCAGGTTCTTGTCTGGACCAAATAGAACCGTGTCCGCGTCGAGTTTTGATATAAGCTTGAGCGCCGATGAGCTCGTCACTATGTAATCGGCGTGCATCTTCGCCTCAGCGTAAGAGTTTATGTACAAGACGAGGGGGGCCCCTGGATATTTAGCTCTAAACCTCTCGATGGTCTTGGTATCGAGGAAATCTGCCAATGGACATCCAGCATCTCTCACCGGGTGGAGTACAACCTTATCCTCGTTCAGGATAGCCGCAACCTCAGCCATGAAGAAGACCCCGGCAAACACTATTACATCGGAATCTTCCTCCATGGCCCTCCTAGCCAGTTCAAGGCTGTCCCCCACGTAATCTGCAACGTCCTGAACCTCCGGGGACTGGTAGTTATGGGCCAGTATAACCGCTCTATACTTCTTACATAGACTCCTAACCTCTTCCTTCAACCTATTCACGTAGCTTTTACGGCTCAATTTTGATCACCATCCCCTCAGTTTATTCCCTACTGGGAGTTGATGAATGTTTATTACACCTAGAGCTTGAGCCTCTCTACCTTTATGGCTCCCCTTGGGCAGAGTGATTGACATACCCCACATCCGACGCAGAGTTCCTCATCGACCACAGCCCTATTGTTTATGATCTCTATGGCCTCGCAGTGTCCCGGTTTTGCGCATATTCCGCATCCGTTACACTTCTCCTCATCTACTCTAGCTATTGCTGGGTGGAATACTATCTCCTGTCCCCTTACGGATTGGAGGTATTCGGGTGTTGGGTAATCCGCGAGTTTTAGACCCTTAACCTCCGGGTACACCGCAAGCTTGTCTGAGGTTGTGATGTACTTAGTTGAGCAACCTATGAACTCCTCAGGGCTCCCGTAGCCCTGTCCCATCATGAACCTCTCTAAGCCATTTATTATCCGTGTTATAATCTCGAAGCCATACCACATGACAGCCGTACATATGGCGACCGCCGTTGCACCCCACATCATCATCTCTACGGTGTCCCTCCAGTTCATCACCCCTCCTCCCCCGATTATCGGTATCCCTATCCTCTTGTAGAGTTTCGCCATGATCGCGTAGGATAGATTCTTGACGCTCGGGCCGCATAGGGCTCCGAAGCTGACCTTGTCGAGTGAGGGGTATAGCGGTTTCCCATCGTTGTACACATCCACGCTCGGTAGGGATGCGTAATTTCCACCTATCGCTATGGCGTCTGCTCCGGCTTCCTCGCATGATCTGGCTGTAGCCGCCACATCCGGGACATCCGGGTTCAATTTGCAGACGACCGGTATGTCAACCGCCCTCTTAACGGCTTCAGTTATCCTCCCAGCAACTTTGGGGTTTGTGCTTATAGACGCCCCATGGAGTTCGGTTTCCACAAGTTTCAACCCTAACTGTTGGCTCGTGAATTCTATATTTGGGCATACGAAGTTCAGTTCGATCATGTCGGTTCCAGCATCCTCCAGCGTTGTCGCCAGCTGTATCCACCCATCGATGTGCCCTGCAGCATGGGTTATGTTCGCCAGCAATATTAGGTCAAGCTCCTCCTTCGCCCTCCTTATCAGCTCCTCAGCCTCATCAAGGTTTAAGCGTTTATCTATGGGGACTATTAGGCAGCGTCCTGGCTCCGAGTATAATTGCAGCCTCCCCTCGAAGGGCTGCCTTATGAATGCCAGCTTCGTGCTTGCGGCGGCCGCACCCGCCTCCATAGCCCTCCTCAGTCTGTACAGCGTCGCCGTCAGCGGGCTGGAGGCTACCACGATGGGGTTCTTGAGCTTAACTCCGCCGATCTCTACACTGAGCTCCAAGGGTTTCACCTACTTATGGGGGATCTCTCCTATGGCTTTATAGCTATCTTAATCACATCTGGGTCTGTGTCGTACTTTCTGAAGGCCTCCGCAAGGTTTGCCAGGCGGTACTCGTGAGTTATTAGCGACTTCACCTCTAGTATCCCCCGCTTTATCAGTTGGAACCCCCTCTCAGCCCATGGCATCTTCTCCCTATAGCTCGGTATCTTTAGAACCCTAGGTCTGAGATATTTGGTGTGCCACTGGGAGAGATCAACCTCAACCGGCCTTGTAACCCAACCGAAGAGTCCGAGTATACCCCCCTTCTTAAGCATGCTTGCAGCTTGGTTTACAGTCTT
Organism: uncultured Candidatus Bathyarchaeia archaeon; assembly: GCA_964499825.1. Lineage (GTDB taxonomy): Archaea > Thermoproteota > Bathyarchaeia > Bathyarchaeales > B26-1 > B17-G17. The sequence continues at coordinate 18,920 of CAZCOP010000008.1, read as the reverse complement.
CCCCGTACCGACAGCCTCTATGACTACATCAGCTCCCTTCCCATCAGTCTCCTCGAGAACCCTCTCGACAGGATCCTCCTCACGGGCGTTGATCGTTAGGTCAGCGCCCCTTCTCTCAGCCAACTTAAGCTTCGACTCGACTATATCAACTCCAATAGCCGTTCCGGCACCAAGCTTCTTTATACCTTGCAGTATAACCTGCCCCATGTAGCCGAGCCCTATAACAACGGCGACATCCCCAAGCTCAACACCGGACTTGTAGATCGCGTCAACTGCACATGAGAGCGGTTCAGCCTGGCATGCTGTGTCCATGTCAACCCCCTCCGGGACCCTCTGTAGACACCGTAGAGGAGCCCTAACATAATCTGAGAATAGGGGGTCCGCCCCGCTTGGCGTGATCAGGACGTCTGAATAGACTATCACCTTGTCCCCTACCGAGTATTCGGTCACTTTCGAGCCTACCTCCACTATGGTTCCTCCACCCTCATGTCCAGGATATATTGGAAGCTTCACGTAAGGCGGATACTTACCGCGGTAATAATGCAGCTCACTACCGCAGATGTATGCCTTATAAACCTTCACGAGAACTTGATCTTCAGTTATCTCTATATCCCTCTCCTTTATAGTGATCTTTCTAGGTGCTTCTAGGCATCCTATCCTAGTCCTCACCATACCTACCACCTAAGTACGCTCCCGTCTAGAGCTAACTATCCATAAATTTATTTTTATCGGTCTAGCCGAATCATATTAGGATGGCTCGAAGGAAAAGGTGGAAGAGTTGAAGAAAGTAGTTAGGATGCACTACGGTTCTGATTTTATAGAGGTTAAGATACCGAAGGAGAGGATACTCGCGATAGCAACCCCAAAGGAGACGCCTGGAGCCCCAAATCCGGTAAAGGAGGTTGAACACGCGATCGAGAATCCCATCGGCCATCCAGGTCTCCGAGCCCTAGCTAAGAAGGGTAAGAAGACGGTGATACTATGCGACGACTTCACAAGGCCTACACCAGCATACGAGATACTCCCAACACTACTAAACAAGTTAAACGCCATCGGGATAAAGGACGATGATATCAAGATAATAATGGCCCTGGGGACCCATAGGCCAATGACTAGAGAGGAGATAGTCAGGAAGGTTGGGGAGGAGGTGGCTGAGAGGGTTGAGATAATAAACCACAACTGGAAGGATGAGGGTATGCTCGTACATCTGGGTGAGACTAAATCCGGAACTCCGGTCACGGTCAATAGAGAGGTCGTTAAGGCTGATATAACGATAGGGATAGGTTACATCGTGCCGCATAGAGTCGCAGGTTATACGGGAGGAGCCAAGATAATTCAACCCGGGGTCTGTGGAGGGGATACAACTGGACTCACACACTGGTTGAGCGCTAAGTTCACGGGTGAGGAGATACTTGGGGTAGCAGAGAACCCGGTTAGGCTTGAGATGGAGGAGGTGGCTAGGAAGGTAGGCCTAGACTTCATAGTGAACGCCATACTCAACGCCAAAGGCGAGATCGTGAGGATATTCGCCGGAGACTTCGTGAAGGCCCACAGAAGAGGCGCCGAGGAGGCGAAAAAGATCTATGGAGTGGGTATACCATCTAAAGCTGGGATAGTCCTATGCGACTCCCACCCATACGATGTCGATATGTGGCAGGCCGCCAAGGGGATCTACGCAAGTGAACTAGCCATACAGGATGGAGGGGTTGTAGTATTCTTTGCGCCCTGCTGGGAGGGTGTTACACCCGAACACCCAGAAGTTTTAAGGTTTGGGTACCGCCCATATGAAGATGTTGAGGAACTTGTGAGGTCTGGGGAGATCACGGATTTAGCCGCCGCCGCACACCTTGCCCACGTCGGCAGGGTCAGCGCAGAGAAGGCTGAGGTAATTCTATACTCAGATGGCATATCGGAATCCGAAGCCTACAACTTAAACTTCAGCTACGCTGAATCCCCCCAGGAGGCTGTAGATAGGGCTCTGGCTAAGCTCCCAAACTCTAAGGTTGTCATTTTGAAGCGGGCTGGTGAACTCTTGCCCCTTACCCCTCAGAGGTTGAAGAGTGAGTTATAAACTCTTATAGACGATGTGGTAGATTACTGTTAGGAGGTTTAAGATGAAGGGTAAGGTTCGCATCGGGATAGTTGGCGCCGGATGGGCTGCGAATAACGTCCACGCCCCATGCTACATGCGAGACCCGCTAGTTGAGATAGTGGCAGTCTCATCTAGGACCAGAGAGCATGCTAGGTCCTTCGCCGAGAGGTACGGGGTGAAGGCTTGGTATACCGATTATAAGGAGATGTTGAAGCGTGAGGATATCGATATAGTCGATGTGTGCGTTCCAAACTACCTCCACGCTGATGTATCGATCGCCGCACTAGAGGCTGGGAAGCACGTAATCTGCGAGAAGCCCTTAGCCATCTCGGTTGAGCAGGCGGACGAGATGATTCAAGCTGCGAGGAGAAACGGGGTTGAGTTGATGTATGCAGAGAACAGCCTGTTCGCCCCAGCTCTATTGAGGGCTAAAGGGATAATAGATGAGGGGGGAATTGGGAGGGTTCTCTCGGTTGAGGCTAGGGAGGCCCACTCGGGTTCGCACTCCAAGTACGCCATAGAGAGGCGTTACTGCGGTGGCGGATGCCTCATACACCTTGGATGCCACCCCGTGGGGGTCGCCATCTGGCTGATAAATAAACCCGTCGAGAGGGTTTATGCTGAGATAGGCAACCTATACCATAAAATCGAGGTTGAGGACTTCGCGGTTATGTTCATGAGGTTTAGAGACGGGGAGGCCGCAACGATACACGCAAACTACATAACCAAGGGCGGGATAGATGATAGGGTTGAGATCTACGGGACTGAGGGGATCATCCTAGCGAACTGGGTGAAGTCTGACCAGGTGAGGGTGTACAGTGAGAGGGGGTACTCCTACGCCGTCGAGAAGGCCAGCATGACGACTGGGTGGGCGAACATCACAGTCAACGACCTATGGGATATGGGGTACATAAATGAGCTACGTTACTTCGTCAGATGCATCGCTGAAGGGAAGAAGCCCTTCCCAAACGGTGAGTTCGGGAGGGAAGTCCTGAAACTCATATTCGCCGGATATAAATCAGCTGAGGAGAAGAGGCCAGTGAACCTCTGATGGCGATAGCCTATCCACCAGCAGTCATCCACCACCAAACTCTATGGCGTTCTCCAATAGCTTTATCGTCCCAAGCTTCTCCGGTTCAACGCCATGCTCCAGGCTCCCCTCCGGGTGAGGACTGAAGATCACAACTGCTCCATCACCATACCTCGAGCAGACCACCGCCGCGTACTTCTCGTCGTATCTGGCTATAACCTCCACACCCCTACCAGGCTCAATGTAAGGTCCATTCTGGTACCATATCCTCATCCTCCTAGGGCATCCCCTAGCTATTGGATGGTGCGGCTTGGTTACCGTTATCTCAATGATGCCCATACCCCTCCTCCTCGTGTTGGTTATGTTTATTATGCCTAAGCCCTCTGGATGTCCTGGAACCTCAACCCTCCGAGCGGCTATGTAGGCTCCAGCGCATATCCCTATGTAAACCCCGCCCCTAGCCACGAACTCCCTTATGTTACTGAAGCCCTCAACCCCTAGGGCTGGTATGTAGGCAGCCGTATAACCTCCCGGTACTATCAGCACCCCACAATGCTCTTGTAGGATGCCTCTCCTGATCGAATCCTCATCAATATCGAGGTGTGGTATGCCGAGTTTATCGAGGGCTCTGTCGACATCCCTCGCTAGGACGGCGCCTGAGCCAGCGTACACGCATACTCTCCCAACCCTTCCACACATGTATACTCCCCCTTAAATCCGGAAGGTTATTGGAGGAGCGACGGGACATTGATGACAGCCTTCGCTGTGCCTTCAAGAAACTCCTCTATAGATCCCTTGAAGAGCTTGGGTTATATGTCACCTCAAAGTTTGGGCTGCAATTTAACTCTACATCACACCTAGAATAAAGGAAATCAATATTCCGATCATCACACTGATGAAGGCACTCAAAATCAAAGTCAGTGAAGAGGTTAAACTTCAAACCCATACTAGGCTTAGAGGAGTAATTGAACATGTTGGAGGTTATGCTAGCTCTGAACCCAACCACCCCAAAACAAACATAACCAAAGTACAGTAAAAACTTTATTATATACTGACAACTCTACCTTCATAATGAAGCCAAAAGAATAGACACAAACGCACAGGTAGGAGGGGCCGTGGTCGAGCATGGTCTAAGATTCGCGCCTGGGGCGTGCGAGGTCGTGGGTTCAAATCCCACCGGCCCCACCAAGCTTACACCAAAGACAGCCGATAATTCTAAATATACAAAGCGTGAATGCTGTATTTAGAGGATCTCGGAACCAGCTCCCATCATCACCTTAGAGCGAAATCAGATATTGTAAGAGGAGGTTTAGGTAAGGAGAAAGGAGGGTAATGGACAAGATTCTTGACTTCCTTCACTATGCACGTTTCATTCGTCTTGGGGTTTCCATTTACTTGGCTACCATCAAGGAACGCTCATTATTCGAAATAGCAAGATGATTTAAAACTTTTGATTTACCTTACGCGAGAACCTTTTTCGATGAAGCCTCAATGGTGAGACAAATAATTGGATGAGGCCAGACTCTTGAAAGCTGGGAACCTTTCTTTATATAAACGAACTCGGCAAAGGAGGGGTGGGCTTTATATTAATTAAAGAATTAAAGGATAAGATTGAGACTAGATGAATCACTCAGTCTTTTCTATCTCCTCCGACATTCGAGAGCTCTGCAAACCTATCCCCCATCAGCCCCAAAGCTCACATAACCAGTCGAAAAAGCTAGACTCTTTAAAAAACCGTCAATAATCTATCATCTCATCTCTGTAGTCCTCTTACTTTTCTCCCCGCGCTCGTTAGCCCCCTGAAGACCCTACCCCTACCCTTCCCAAGCTTAAGTTCCGGTAGAAGGACCCTATCAACCAAGATAACCTCAAACCACTTATAACGTCCATCCTCCCAAACCCAGTAGGAGTTCAGAACCTCAAGATTTGGAAACCTCCTAGCAGCCCTCTCCTCAGCTATCAACCTCAAGCTCTTCGCCGGCTTATACTTCCTCACGCCCATACGCTTAGGCCTACGGCCGGATCTGGGCCTCGGCTTACTCAGACCTCCCCGGCGGACCCTAACCCTGACGACTACGTAACCCTTCTTGGCCTTGTATCCAAGCCTCCTAGCTCTATCTATCCTCGTCGGCCTTTCAATCCTAACGACGGCTGGTTCCCTCCTCCAAGAGATCAACCTCTGCTTCATCAAGTCCTTAACGTAAGTTTCATCCGGCCTCCTCCAAGCCTGGGCCATATACTTATACGCCATGCCGGTTCCTTCCTCAGTTCCCACCCATTAGTTATGCTTAATGTGAGGGGGTTAGATTTATACCTTCCCCTCGATATGACTATCAGCAACTACTCAGGGTAAGCCTGATAAATGAATAGACAGCCGAGGAAGAGAAGGAAGATCGCGCTTCCAGCAATTATCAACTTAACCATCCTCTCATTCAGGAGGCTCTTCCCTTTATAAGCGGAATAACTAACCAGACCGAACCATCCTAGATCAGCCAGAGCATGGCCAACTATGAAGGCCAGCAATCCAGATAGTCCAGCCACATCCATCGAGTACTTTATCATGGGTAAACCTATGGTCAACCACCAGATGAAGAATTGAGGGTTCGAGCCGCTGCTGAGGAAGCCTGCAGCCACCAACCCATGAGAGATCATGTAACTCCTAGAGTCCACATCAGCCTTAACCCTCAAGTTCACACAAGACTTGAGAAGGAGCAAACCCATAACTATCAAGGCGGAGCCCCCAACAAAGCCTACCAAGACCCTAGCCTCAGCCGTGTTAAGCAGAATATCCAAACCCATGAAGGCAGCCACAATTATTAAGGCCTCTAGGAGCAGGTGACCGGCAACTATTAGTGGTCCAGCTACATAACCCCTCTTTAGGGATTCCGAGACTGTTATGGCGAAGACTGGGCCTGGAACGACGGCGCCTGATAAGGCTGCCATGAAGGATATATAAGATACCCACAGTAATGTTAGCAGCTGGCTTCCCCCTCCCCCTTCGAGTTAGTAGATTGAGACCTTAGATACACCCCTTATCTTTAAGAATTCCGGTATTAACTCACCGGGTATCTTCTCCTCAGTTATCAAGGTCAGCTTCGGTTCTGGGGACAACTCTGGATCGTCGACTATGGCCTGCCTTATGCTTATGTTCCTCTTAGCTATTAGGGTTGCCGAGCTTGCCAGTATGCCCGGCATCCTCGCATCCGTTGGTGTTATCTCCACAACGCCGAGATTTAGATGCCTCGCAACCTCCCGCAGCGACGCCCCCGCAGGCCTGATCCCCTCGAAGATAACCCGTAGCTCCGGATCGTCGGTTATCATCTCTATAGTCTTTATGACTGTTCTCCTATCGACGCCCGCCGCTCTACCAACCCTGATTATGGGGATCATTATCTCCCCGCAGTATATTCTCTCATCCCTTATGCTCAGTCCATTCTCAACCAAGATCCTCGCTACAGCCAAACGTTCCGGGTACTCCTTCAACCTCTCATATATCCTCTTCCACAACAAGTGTACACCCAATGTACAGTTTATCACATAATTCAGATATAAACCACACCCAACGTTAGCCATCGATAGCTATAAATATCTATGTAATAAATTAAATAGGAAAGTAAAAAATTACACATGATGATAGAGGCGTCCTCATGAAGCTCTCAACCAAGACTGTTGCGTTGGTTGCTGTGTACGCCGCAGTTCTAGCCGCTGTTTCTAGGCTTCCTGGAATACCAATCGTGGCTGGGGGTAAGGTTGGATCAATAGAGCTCACCGTGCCGCTTTACCCCATAGTCGGTATACTATTCGGACCCTATGTAGGGGCGTTGGCAGCCCTGATAGGGAATATCGTAATATTCCTGATCCCTAAATGGTCTGTCTTCGGCCTCTTAACCATACCGGCGGGTGCCTTGTCGGCGTTTGTCAGCGGTTCTCTCGTGAGGAGGGAGAAGCCCCTAAATTGGAAGGCCGCCGCAGCGGTCCTTGGAGCCCTCATCTGTTGCTGGTATGTTCCTTTCCCCAATCCCCAGAATGCGTATGTCGGGTTGGAGGCACCATTCTATCCCCTCCTGCTGCATGTCCCAGCTTTAATCCTGATCTTGGCCTTTAGGGGTAAGACCAGCGATTTCATAAATAGTTCAGATAGCCGTATTATGGCTTTGGGGGTCTCCCTAGCGTCCTACGCTGGGATTATGACGGAGCATATGTGGGGAAACCTCATGTTCGCCTACCTATACTTCCCATACTACATCGAGTTGAAGGGGTTTAGGAACTTCATAAGGGCGCTCATTGGTTCTAAGGAGATAATAGGGATGGGCTTTTTTAGTCCGAAGACCATCTTGAATGAGGCATCTGGGATAGGTGACTACTTCATGCTTTACCTTCCGTTAAGCGCGTTGGAGAGGGTGATCTTCCTCGTAGCCGCCGTCATTATAGGCTTAGCCGTCATAAGGATGATAGGTGGTTATCTCCAGGTTTTGGGCATCACGCCCCTGAAGGTCAAAACTGCGTAAGGAAAAGGGTTCTGAGTGGAAAGTTACATTCCTCCAGCTGGCTAGTGTTTATCTTCCCCTGCCACTAATAATTATCTGCGGTGGACGTGATGACCTTCGAACTTCCGAGGATGGTTGAGGTCCGCCAGAGGATGCCCTCTCCAAGGGTTAAGGACCTCACCTCGGAGATAAGGAAGGAGTTGAGGAGGGTTGGCTTATCGAGGAGAATTAGGGCGGGTGCTAGGATAGCGATAACAGCTGGCAGCCGCGGCATATCCCATTACCCTGAGATATTGGCGACTGTTGCGGATGAGGTTAGGAGGGTTGGTGGTGAACCCTTCATAGTTCCAGCCATGGGGAGCCATGGTGGGGCGACGGCTGAGGGTCAGGTTGAGGTTCTAAGGAGCCTTGGGATTACGGAGGAGAATGTTGGTGCCCCGATACTCGCAACCATGGAGGTTGAGGAAGTTGGTAGGCTGGAAAACGGGGTTCCCGTATACATGGATAGGTACGCCCTCAATTCGGATGGGATAATAGTTGTGAATAGAGTTAAGCCCCACACCGACTTCAAGGGTAAGATAGAGAGCGGTCTGATGAAGATGATGGTTATAGGTTTGGGGAAGCGGAAGGGAGCTCAGATGATACACCGCTTCCAAGCTGAGGGTTATCATAGACTTATACCAGAGGCGGCTAGGCTCATCATTAAGAGGGCTCCCATAATCCTCGGCTTAGCTATAGTTGAGAACGCATACCATGAGGTTGCGATCGTGAAGGCCATTGAACCTGAGAGGATAGAGGAAGAGGAAGTTAAACTCTTGAGGGAGGCCAAGAGGCTCCTAGCTAGGATACCCTTCAAGGAGTTGGATGTCCTCATAATCGATGAGATAGGGAAGGAGATAAGCGGGACGGGGATGGACACTAACGTCGTTGGCAGGTTCTGGATACCGGGTGAGAGCGATCCTGAGGCTCCATATATAAAGAGGATAGTTGTCCTCGACCTCTCAGAGAGAACCCGTGGAAACGCCTTAGGCATAGGATTGGCAGATTTAACGACTGAGAGGGCTGTGTCAAAGATAGACTACCAAGCTACCTTCGCGAATGCACTCACGAGTGGATGGGTTGAGATAGCGAAGACTCCAGTCTTCCTCCCGAACGACCGTGAGGCGATAGCCACAGCGTTACGCATCTGTGGACCAGTTGAACCGTCAGAGGCTAAAGTTGTGAGGATAAAGAATACACTGGAGCTGGAGAAACTATGGATATCCGAGAGCCTCTATAAGGTTGTTAAGGAAGATCCGAAACTTAGGGAGAGACTCGAGGTTTTAGGTGAACCGGAGGAGATGGAGTTCGACGAATCTGGGAATCTGCTGCGTTGATTAATTTTCACCCTTTCACGCATCACCTCATACCTTAGGATTAGCAGTAGCTTCAGTCCCGAAGGCTTCAACTCCGCCTCGATTGAGGATGGATATCCCGCCTCGATCTCCTTGCTAGTATCGAGTTTTATCCATAATGCTGTAAAAGGTCTCTTTAGGCTTTTGAGGCCCATGTGTAGAGGCTGCCCTCCGGTGCGCATTACGGCGAGGAGTCCACCATGTTATTTCGAAGGATACTCTTCCGAGTATGCTTATGCTCTTGCCCTTGGAGGTTTGAGGGCTTATCTCCATGATCTTACGAACCCGCTGGGTTGACCCGCCATTCCAAAGGACTTAACTGTGGGGTCTTCTCTTACTGGAGATTCGAAGGTGCACCTTAGCGTTGAATCCCTAGAAGCCAATGTATCTTTCTCACTCTAAAAAATCAGCACCGAAAACTCCTTATGGTGAACTGTTCTCATATGAGAACGCCTATGATGGATTTATAATGGAAGTTGTTTTTAGAATCTGCTATACCTGAACGTTCTTGAGGGTGCTTTTAGGAAGTTGAATATCTCCTCGAGTTCCTCGGCTTTTCTCTTAAGCGTGGCGTAGTTCCCCCGTAATGGTCCACAGGTCCTTATGTACTCCTCCTCAGTTATCTCACCGAGGTTGTAGGCTATCGTTATCCTCTCAACTTCAATCTCTATCTTCTTCATCTCCTCCTTGAGCTGGTTGTAGTAGGCCTCAAGGTTGACCGTTACTGACCGTAGAGTCTTCAGCTTCTCATCAATCCTATTTAGGTACTTCTCCCTGAACTCGTTGTAGACCTCCTCCGAGAGCTGGTCCTTCCGTGACTCCAATATCTGCAACTTCTTATCGTCGTTCAGGACGTCCTCAACCATCTTCTTCACCTCCGCCACGATCTCCTCAGGGGTCTTGGGCTTCTTCGGGGCCTCCCTAACTACCTTCATCTTCCTCCTCATCTCCATCCATAAGGGGAAATCTATCATCAACTCCTCTAGGTCGCGGAGTATATCCTTGATCTTTCCGTAGTCTCTGTGCCTGGTTGGGAATATCACCGTCGGTGTCAGGCTCTCCCCACTCCTTATACCCTTCAGCTCGAAGGGTATAGCGGCACCACCCGGACTTAGGATCGTGAATGATACGGCGAAAGTTCCATCCCTGTGGATCTCTCCTTTAACCGAATGTGGATCGACGGATGGGAGCTTGAGCTTCCTAAGCTTCTCCTTTACATTCTCCCTTACATAGGTGTATAGCATCTCCCCACTCTGGGCATGAACCCTCAAAGGTAACGTGAAGCTGCAAGTCTCCCTATCTACCGCCAGCTCACCCATTATCTGGCGCCGTTTAAACCTACCCATCAAGCTTAGGCCCATAGCCCTAACGGCTGGAATATATCCCCCTAGGAAGGTTGGCACTATACCGGTGAATAACGCAACGATTACACCTCCCAGAGACCACTTCGCATAGAAGGTCGGCGTACTTACGCCCATTATCCCGTAGGCCTTCAGCAGATTGGCTAGTTGGGAGAATAGGATCGTTATCATGTAGCTACCTAGGAAACCCAGGAATGTAGCGGAGAAGCCTAAGACCAGAGTCTCTACTATAAACGTCTGGAAGGTATTCTTCGGATCTAGGCCTAACGTAGCTAAGAGGGTGAACTCATTCTTCCTCTCCTCGTAAACCGAGGTCATGGTAAGGTATACCATAAGCCCGGCGATGGTGAGTGGGAACAGGTACGGCACGAAGCCGACTAACGTCAACTCCATGGACCAGACGAACTTCCTTGCCAACCCATCCTTATTCAGTATAACCTCAGCTCCAAAGGTGTAGGCCAGATGTCTAGCCAGCTCTGTTGGGTCGACGTTCTCTCTCGGGGTTATAGTCACCTCTGAGATGACTATAGCTGGGTCATCTATCGACTTAATCGGGATCAGAACCGTGTAAAATGGGTTCTTAAAGAGCGGCGTATTATCGATCTTCTTCAACTCCGAGATGATGAGCGGGTTAAACTTCCCGACCACACGAAAGCCATTATACTCCCTTGTACCAACTAAGATTTCTCTACCATCTATAGTAGTACGAAAATCAGCCACAGCTAATCCAACGTAATCGCCAACTGAAACACTAAGGTCAGGTAAGTTAGGTAGTAGAGCAACTTTTTCACCGACTTTAAATTCTTGCCAGCATCCCCTAATGTAATTCGATAAGTTAAAGTGCTCATCCATAAAATCTGGATTGATGCATACTATGTCTACCCTCATGGAGCGATCAAGTATTGGTGTCATGTCCTCTTTAAAAACTAAGAGGCCCACGTGCGTAAACATAAGTGCATCCGATTCGGTGCTTGGACTGTATGGCCTAACCTCCTTTACATATCCTATCTCCTTACACCACTCCTGCCTTACGGTCCAGTTCACATCGTACTCGCTTAGTGGAGCTAGGAATAGGTCAGATCTAACTATTATCCCGTCGATATCTGTACTCTTCCACACTTCCTTAACCCTAGTTGAGTAGCTTGAGGATATATCGATGAGCACCACGGCTGAGGCTACGACTATCGTTATAGAGAACAATGTCAGTAGGCTCCTAGATGGTCTCCTCCTCAAGCCTCTAGTTCCGAGCTTTAGGGCTAGGTCTGTCATGGGAGTCTTCTTCACCGAGATGAGTACGATGAGGAAGTATGTGACGCTTCCGATCAGGAAGCATCCCCATAGGGTTGTGGGCAGGTCCAGTCTCTGAGTTGGGGCGTTCAGCAGACTCTCGGCTAGGCATAGGAAGGTCATCTTCAGCGAGGAGTGGGTTAGAGAGAACAGGAGTAGGATTGAAGAGAACACCACCATCTTAACGGCTAGGCGTATTTTCTGGCTTACGTTCTCCTCGAGGAGGAGCTTCGGGATGAGGGAGGATAAGCCATAGGCGAATAGGCATATGCCTATCGATGTTAGTATGGCATAGACTCTAAGGTTCGAGAACCACCTCTTCAGGTTGTTTACAGCGTTCACCGCTATCTTGGCTCCACCAATAGCGGAGTCATACTCTCCCTCCTTATAGAGGACCAAAACCCTGTTAAAGAGGCCCTTAACCACCTGGTAGTTCTCAGTTTCCTGAACCAGAGAGAACTCCAGCGAGTTGAAGAGTTCTATCTCCTCATCTATGTTGGATATCTCGTAATCTTTATAGGACTTCATGGCGTGGTACATCCAGTTTACCAGAACAGTATCCTCTTTAACAGTGATCTTTAACGGTGTGTAGATCTCACTTCTTACGGGATCTAATTCGTAGGTTATGGTTACCGTGTAATTTATTGGGAAGAGGTAGTAACTCTCGTATGGGCTCATCCCGTGTTCCCTCTTCACATCGGCCCTGACGGCCGGTTTAACGACTAGGTCAACTCTCTCACCTGTAACTGGGTCGCAGTCCGTAACCTTCACAAGCTTACCCTTCAAGACCCAAAGGTTACATTCGATAAATACCTGGTCTCCCTCAACCTTGTATGGAAGGTTCACCCAGGTGCTCCAGTAGCTCGGCTGACGCCAACGGTGTACCTTCGTACTCCAGTAACTCGTAACGTTCATCTTGTACTCGGCTTCGAAGGTTAAGTCCTCGATCAGCGAGTCTATAACCTTTATCACCACGTAGTTCCCGCCTAGGCTGAAGCCTACAACCCTCGGCGGGTTCCATATGGTCACGTTCGGTGCATTACCTATAAGAACCTTAACGGCTCCCGTCTCGTTGGTTGTCCTAGGCGGCGTGTTTATTTCAGATATCCAATCGGAGGTGATCACCGCCGTCACCGAGACGTTTGAGATCGGCATGTCAGTCCGGTAATCTCTCACGCGGAAGATTACCCATAGGGCCATGTTAGCCTCCTCAGCACCCTCCGGGGAGCTGAATGAACATGTCACGGAGTATGAGATTATTGAGGTTAGAACTAACAATAATAGAAGTATACGGAATTCTTCCCTAGTCCTAGCTTCTCCTAAGGACTTCATTACACTTCTCAATTCTGATCTCAACAGTAATCTTGTTTATTAACATAGCCATTATATATTTATCTTTTCCCAATCATATGGAAGTATTTATGGAGATTATGGTTAGCAGTATCTACCTCACCTCTCTGCCACCCAACTTCATTAGTTTCGCTTCATACTCCTCCCTCAGCTTCCTGTATAGTTGGTAGTCGACTAGGCCGTTCTCGTACATGGACTCCAACCTCAATAGTACGTTCCTATATTTCCTTATCTTGAGGGGTTTCTTCAACTTCTGCCTCTCCAGTATTAGGGTGAAGATCGCGAGGGGGAATGAGACGAACACCACCATTAACCAAAAACTCATGTGAGGGTTACACTTGACCACGCTGAAGTATTCGCTGTCAAGGGTTACGACTATTAAGCCGTAATAGACCCCATAGTAGCAGGAGATTTCGTACATCCCTGATGGAAGCTGGTGGGAGATGTACCCGTCATCGTCTGTTTCTAACTCCAGCGTGAAGCTTACGCTTGTACCGTACCTACCGTACCTTATCCTCTTGCCTATGATCACCCTAGCCCTTGGAAGAGGATTTCCAGAGGGGTCAACGAAACGGAGCGTGAGCGTGAAGACCGGACACCTTATCTCCCAAACCCTACTCTTGTAAACGTCTACGATGCCGGACCAAACTTCTCTCTCAAACATCTCAGCGACAACCGTGTAGTTATCGAGGTATACGCCGTCAAGCCTGATGTAGCCCTCCGGATCGGGGCTACCCCTGAAAGTTAAGTGTCCACCACTATTATAAATCGAGATTGTAACGTTCCTCAGAGGCTCGCCGAGTTCGGTTATAAACTTCAAGACTAGATGAGTCTTGTTACATTCGACTACCATGGTCGTCGACTCCTGGAGGTCTACATCTACCTCCCCTATCAGTTCGCCGCCCATAACCCTAACGCGGTAGGTTCCGTTCCACAGATCCCTAAAGAAAGCCACCCCGTCCTCGTCGGTCCTAGTCCAGTTCACTAAGGGCCCAGTCTCGTTATTCACGGTGAAGTTTATAGGTGTAGAGAAGGTAAGCTGGTCATGCAGGAAGACGAAGTGGTTCGGTAGGGGCTCACCCTCCAGATCGACGCATTTAACCGTAAGGTTGTAGGACCAGCATGCAACTGTGAAGTCCCAACCCTCGGTGATGTTTATCTGTTCGTGGGCGATGAGGCGGGGTCCATACCGAGCTGAGACGTAATATACATCCTCCAACGCGTAGAGGTTCTTATACTTAACCCTTCCATCCTCATCGGTCTTACCCTCCAAGAGTAAGTGTCCCATTCCACCACGCACTTGCACGGTCGCATTTCCGATGGGGAAATCAGAGCCAGAGATGAAGTTCAACGTCAGATCGGCTTTGGCGCACTTTAGGGTAGTTGAGGTCGGCCCATGTATGGAGAGGACGCAATCCCCAACCGATTCACCATCTGTGACCCTTATGCGGTATGTTCCATTCCAGACGGCTAAGAAGCGCACCGTCCCGTTTATGTCGGTCCCCGCCTTACCAACGAGACGGCCGACCCTCTCGGTTATCACCAGATACTTACCAGGGGCTTGTGGAGCTATCTGATCGAAGAGGAAGACCACATGGCCCTTCAACGGCCTATCGTATTCGTCAGTTAGAGTTAGGTTTAGATCGTAAGCCCATGTTCTAATATTGAAGATACCCGACCTCGATACATTTATCACTTGATAACCCACCGTTCGGTTTCCAGCCATGACCAGAACAATGTACGACCCGAAATCCATTTTTAGGCTGACGTATCCCAGCTCATCTGAGAATCCACTCACGATCCGTTCTCCACTTAGGTCACATACTGTAACGTTTAGGTTCCCAAATGGGATTGTTCCGTCCCAGTTGGTTATCCATAAGGTTACATTGAACTTCGATCCTTCGTTCTGTCTGATAAGGGCTGACCTACCGGTTGGGATATAAGCCTCCAGGGCTACCTTCTGGGTGGGGGAGAACCCGCCGAATTTTAGGGTTAAACCGGCCGATAGGATTACTAAGAAGACTAGGGATAAGGCCGTCCCTAATTTATTCCTCACGTGCTTTCCCTCATCAACTCTGAGCATCTAAATATCCTCGTATCTATGTCCTCGATGTAGTTCCGGATCTCAGACATCTCCTTCTCAACCCTGTTCAAGGCTCCGCGTAGAGTACTTATCCTGTAGTCGTACTCGCTCTGTTCAAGCTCTCCAACGGCGAATCTAACCTCAACCTCCTTTATCTCATTTTTGATCCGTGAAGCCTTCAGCTCTAAGTCCATAACCTCCTCCATCTTCTGGCTCCTTATGGTGGTCCACCTCTTCGAGATCGAGTCTAGACGTTTCTGGCAGATGGACTTAGCCCTCTCGATCTCCTCTGATCCGCCGATTATAGATGCCCCCTCCTTGATGAGGTAGAGGTACTGCTCGATTATCGATATCTCCTCATCTACAGTTAGTGATGAAAGGACTGAGTCTATCCTCTCTATGAGCTCCTTCCACTTGTATAGGGGTGCATAAAGCTCCCGCTTTAGGTATGCGTCATGCCTTAGGTATGCGTCATCCTTCAGCTTAGTGAGGATAGACTCCTCGAATTCTTTGATCCCTATCTTCTCCTTCGCCCACTCAAGCTTGGCCTTCGCCTTTGCCAGCTCCAGGGTTTCCCTCAGCCTATATATCTCCTCAATCGAGATCGATAGTTGTGTTCCAAGTTCTTCGAGGATTATGTTGTATGCGCTCTTAGGTATCTCCCCCGACTTAAGCATCTTCTTAAGCTCGTTCAGCTTTAGTGATGCCTCCTTAACCTCCTTGACGTAGGTTTGGAAGGCCTTTAGAACCTCATCCATCTCGTCCTCTACCTGTTTGGTGGATGTGGGCTTTGTTATCGGCCTTCTCTCTTGGGGTTGAGACTGGGTTTGAAAGATCTCTAGTTGCCTCTGGTAGGGGTCGAACATTCCACCTTTCTGTTTATTGGAGGATTTGCTCGACCGTTTGAAGCCCAACAAACTCCTTCCCCTTTAATATGATGGATTATTACTCATCCTACTTTAGGTATCATAAAGTCGTGTTGGATATTTATGTTTTCTCCCTTCCAGAAGCCCATCCGGCTAACGATTACGAAAGGTAAAAATTGCACTCCTCCGTTATGTTATATGATTGAAATGAGCAGTGAAACGTACAGGAGATTCCTAAGGTTAGAGGCTGAGAGTCACCCGGTTAAGATAGATAAGAACATGATCTCATGGGAGAACATCAACATGAAGATCCAGACCGGGTTAACCTCGCCATCCGACATACTGGAATCCATATACCTCAAGAGGGATATGTCCGAGACTGTGGTCATGGATAGGAGGGTTGCATCCCTCCTTCGGGATAGACTTGCCGGGTTGGAAGCGGAGACGGAACATCTCAGGAGAAGGATCAAGTTCATGAAGTTCATAATTTTGGGGCTGTCATCCGTCCTGCTATTCATGCTGTGGATACTGCTTAACGTACTCTCCGCCCCAGCATTGGCGGCGTAGGAGAGGGCAACTTTGAGCTTAAGGTCTAAGATAATAGATCTCGAAAACGAGATACGCTCCCGTTTCGTCGGTAATGAAGAAGCTATACAGATCATGGTTCTAAACCAGCTCCATCCACGCTCAACAACGCTCATCAGGGCTCCGAGGGGGGCTGGGAAGTCTACTCTTATGCTCTTAATGTTGAGGGGTGTCTGCGGAGATGATATGGTAGTCATCTCAGGAGCCTCCGAGGTTAAGAGGGGTGAGGTTATTGGGCGGCTGCACATACCATCCCTAGAGCGGGAGGGGGTCGAACGGGTCTTGTGGGCTGCGTTCACTAAGAGTAGGGGTAAGGGCCTAGACGAGGTCAACAGGTTGAATCCGTACACGACTGCCAACATACACCACATGATGCAGTTCGGTGAGGTCTGGGCATACGGGCAGAGAGCTGAGGTCGGCGACTACACCCTGGTTGCTAATGAGAACCCTACAGATGCAACCTCATTCGTTCATCCACAGCCGTTCTACGACAGGTTCGACGTCTGCCTATACCTAAACTCCCTAACCCTGAGTGAGAAGTTCCAACTCCAAGATCTGCTTGAGAGGTATGACTGGAACATAGTGGATTCTATGCCTCAAGTCATATCTTTCGAGGAGCTAGAGGAGGCTAGGAGGGAGGTAGCCGAGGTGAAGCTTGACCCCAAGATTATGGGGTACATAAACCTGCTCGTCAGGGACTTCCAAGTCTGCATAAGGGAGAAGGAACTCTCGGAGGTTAAGCCCCCAACGCTATGTGAGGGGTGCCATTTCATCAGGGATGTCTGCAGCATGATAAAGGAGCCTTTAAGTGAGAGGGCTACAGTCGCCTTAACCAGGCTGGCGAAGGCTGCGAAGTGGCTTTATGGAAGCTGCAAACTGGATGACATATTCAGAATGGCCCTCTGGGTTCTCCTCCACAGAGTTACCTTAGTCAGGACCGGAAACTTGATAGACAGCCTCCGTGGACTCCTCGAGCGTGAGAGGATAAAGATGGAGGACCGGAACATGAGGAGGCAGTGGGCCCTCTTGGACCAGTTGATGAACGGCTTCGATAGGGGCATATATAAGCTGGCTAGGGAGGCCGCCGTTGAGGATGTCACCTTCGCCGAGGAGTTGATGAAGCTCGAGGAGAGGTGGGTCAGGGAGAATATACTATCCCCCGAAGAGTTGTTATCCATCCAGATGGGATGGAAGACACCGGCCTCATGGAGCCTTCGTAAGAGATGAAGCGTGGCGAACAGTTAGGGCAGATAGATATACCGAGAATCTTTAACCAGGCGTGGATCGAGCTCTACTGTCCACCAGTCAAGCTCTCCCTCGACGGCGGTGGGGAACAGCCCCTCTCCTCGGCTCCATTAACCGTTGTGAACGGAACGGTGTACTTGAGGCCCAACCTGATCCCCGAGGACTGCGACCCTCATAGGTTTTTACTTTGGTACTTCCGCCACGAGCTGGCCCACGTCCACCACTGCCCCTACGATGTTAAGACCGCCTACAGCCTCGAGAGGGCGGCTCAGGAGGTTGTTAAGGACTGGAGCCTCTCCTACCTAGCTACGCACATCTTCGCCGATTTACAGGTGAACCTAAACTACCTGCCGAGAAGGTTCGGTGAGATGCCCTACCTGATCAAACTGGCCAGCAAGCGGGGCCTCTCACTCGTCGACGAGGTTTTGCGGGGTGTTTACACACTGATCCACCCAGCGATCAACCGTGGGCATGAGGCGGTCAGGGAGGCTGGGAGGGAGATACTCACAATCACCAGCTTGAATAAGCCTTGGCACGTTAAGGTCCAGATGATCGCGATTATACTTAGCCGATTGAAGAGCAAGTATCCGAAGCTCTTCTCAGGGAAGAAGCTCCATAAGTTTATAGCCAACCATCCCCTCCACGTGAGGGAGGACTTCCTCCCGAACACCCTGAAGATGTTTGAGGAGACCTATGGAACCATAACGAACCCCATCGAGGCTAAGGAATTCTTCAACCAGTGGATAAAGCCTCGCCTCTCGGAGAACGAGTGGAGGCGGATTGAGGGCATAGTTAAGGAGAAGTTGAAGGGTGGTAGAGGGGAGAGAGGCGGGAGGCGTAGTAAAGCTGAGGGTGGGGAGGAG
>CAZCOP010000008.1:0-267 GCA_964499825.1 uncultured Candidatus Bathyarchaeia archaeon | reverse complement strand
GGTGAGGCGAAACCCGAGGGGAAGGGCGTCAGAATCTCTGGTAAAGGAACCGGTAAGGAACCACACTTACCCTCATCCCTCTCTAAACCCCTAAAGAAGGTGAAGAGGGAATCACTTAACGACGCCTTCTGGAGGAGGTACTGGTACAAATCTAGAGCTGAGAACATAATAATCCAATACCTAGCTAGAAGCCCAACTAGGCGCCCTGTCTGGTCGGTCGCCAAGTACCCGGATGAGTGGTACGTCGAGGATGACATAGAGGCTCTC
>CAZCOP010000007.1:0-28029 GCA_964499825.1 uncultured Candidatus Bathyarchaeia archaeon | reverse complement strand
TATAAGGTTATCGACGACCAGTTCGTGGAGTTGCCGATAAGGACCGTTGATACCGGTTATGGGATTGAGAGGTATACGTGGCTTTCTCAGGGTTCGGTGAGCTGCTTCCACGCCGTTTATGGGGAGATGCTTAAGAAGATTATGGACATGGCTGGGGTCTCGGAGCCGGACTATAAGCTCCTCGCCGAGGTTTCCAAGCTATCGGGTTTGATAAATATCTCCAGGGAGAGGGGTGTTGAGAGGGAGAGCAGGTGGAGGTACATCGCCAGTAGGGTTGGTATGGCCCCCGAAGATTTGATGGAGGAGTTGAACCCGATCATAAATGTCTTCGCCGTTACCGACCACACGAAGTGTCTGGCCTTCCTGCTCGCCGAGGGGGTTATACCGTCTAACGTCCGTGAGGGTTACATAACCAGGCTTATGATCAGGAGAACCTACCGCCTCTTGGATGCATTGTCCATCGAGGATTCCCTGCCCGATATAATTGATATGCAGATATCCTACTGGTCTAGGGACTTCCCACTCCTTAAGGAGATGAGGGATGAGATACTTGAGATACTCTCGGTTGAGGGGGGAAAGTTTAAGCAGACGATAAGTAGAGGCTACAACTTGGTTAGGAGGATCTCAAGGGAGCTGAGGGCTAAGGGTTATGAAGAGATCCCCACCAGCACCTTGATAGAGTTATACGACTCCCATGGTTTGACGCCCGAGATAGTTCGTAGAATGGCTGAGGGCGAGGGCGTGAAGGTTAATGTTCCGGAGAACTTCTACAGCCTCGTTGCGGAGAGGCATATAAAGGCTCCCAAACCCGTGCAGGCAGCTTCAAGTGAGACGGAGGAAACCGCCGGTCTACCTGAAACCGAACCGCTCTACTATAAGGATGTCTACCTTTCAAGCTTCGATGCTAAGGTTCTGAGAGTTCTGGGTGACGGAGGGGTTGTCCTCGATAGAACCGCGTTCTACCCTGAGGGCGGCGGACAGCCCGCTGATCACGGCTATATCGAGTTTGATGGGAAACGTTCCAGGGTTGTAAATGTTCAAAAGTTTGGCAGGGTTATAGTTCACTATCTGGATGGGCCGTTGCCGGGTGAGGGTTCCTCGGTTCATGGAGAGATCGACTGGGAGAGGAGGCTGAGCTTGATGAGACACCACACAGCTACACACTTGGTTATGGGGGCTGCTAGGAGGGCTCTTGGTGGACATGTTTGGCAAGCTGGAGCCCAGAAGGACGTCGATAGGTCACGTCTGGACATATCCCACTATAGGAGGCTGACGGTTGAGGAGGTTAGAAGGATAGAGGAGCTGGCCAATCTAGCTGTCATGAGAAACCTTAAGGTTGAAGCCTTCTGGATGCCCAGGGAGAGGGCTGAGAGGATGTATGGCTTCCGCCTTTATCAGGGCGGCGTCGTTCCTGGGAGGGAGATAAGGGTTGTCAAGTGCGGTGATTGGGATGTTGAGGCTTGCGGTGGAACCCACTGCAGGACTACGGGTGAGGTGGGGTTGATAAAGATACTCCGTACCGAGAGGATCCAAGATGGCGTTGAGAGGATAATCTTCAGCGCAGGGCTTCCAGCTTTGAGGGCTGTACATGAGGGCGAGTCAAGGCTTATGAGGGTCTCGGAGGCCCTTGGGGTTCCGCTCGATAAGGTTGATAGGGCCGCTGAGAGGCTGGTCTCCGAGTGGAGGGAGATGCGCCGTGACAGGGAGAGGCTGACCGATCTCATAGCTGGGTTTATGGCTGAGAGGTATCTTAGGGAGGCTGAGGAGATCTCCGGTTTGAGGCTTGTCATGAGAGTCTCAGATGATCCGGTTGACCAGCTGATAAAGGTTGCTGATAGGCTTGTTAAGTCCGATCCAAGAGTTGTCGCCGTCCTCTTCCATATAAATAGGAGTGGTAGGGTTATAGTTATGGTTGGCGGTGAAGCCATGGAACGTGGGGTGAGGGCTGATGCCATCGCCAAGGAGGCTGCCCTCGAGCTTGGTGGCGGTGGGAGCGGTAGGCCGAACTTCGCCCAGGGTGGTGGAAGCCGTGTTGAGAATGTTGATAAAGCCCTCGTTAGGGTTAGAGATTTCTTGAAGAATGTTTTAGGTGGTTGATGGTATGAGTCTGGATTGGAGGGGTATAGAGGAGAAGTGGCGTAGAAGGTGGGAAGAAGCTAGGATATTCGAGGCTGATCCAGACCCGAGTAGGGATAAGTGCTTCGTCACCTTCCCATTTCCCTACATGAATGGGCCTCTCCATATTGGACACGGCTTCACAGCTACTAGGGTTGATGTTTACGCTAGGTTCATGAGGATGCGCGGTTACAATACACTCTTCCCGTGGGCTTGGCATTGGACTGGTGAACCCATAGTTGGGGCTGCCTTAAGGGTTAAGATGGGCGATGAGGATGTTATAAGGGGCTTGAGGGAGATCGATGGCGTCCCTGATGAGGAGTTGGAGAGGTTCGTTGATCCGGTTTATATGGCCAACTATTATACCCGTGAGGGTAGGGAGGTCGTTAGGAGGATAGGTTACTCGATCGATTGGAGGAGGGAGTTCCACACAACATATCTTGAGCCTACCTTCAGCCGTTTCATAGAGTGGCAGTATAGGACCCTGCGTAGGAAGGGTTACGTTGTTAGAGGAACCCATCCCGTTGTTTGGTGTCCTAAGTGTGAGAGCCCTACCGGTGACCACGATAGGTTGGAGGGTGAGGGTGTCTCACCTGAGGAGTACACCTTGTTGAAGTTTCCGTTCGGCGACGCCTACCTCCCAGCTGCTACGTTCAGGCCTGAGACCATCTATGGGGTCACTAATATGTTCATAAACCCTGATGCTACCTATGTTGAGGCTAGGGTTGATGGTGAGAGGTGGATAATCAGTAGGGAGGCCGCTTACAAGCTCTCCCAACAGTTGAGGAAGGTTGATGTTCTGAGGGAGTTTAAGGGTTCTGAGTTGATAGGTAAATACTTTAAGGATCCGATTACTGGCAGGATGTTGCCGATACTTCCCGGGTGGTTTGTTGACCCAGACTCCGCTACCGGGGTTGTCTACAGCGTTCCAGCCCACGCCCCCGCCGATTGGATAGCAATTAGGGATCTAGTTGAGAAGCCGGAGGTCTTAGGGAAGTTTGGGATAGATGTTGAGGTCGTCAAGTCTATTAAGCCCATCTCGTTGATCAGCGTTGAGGGTTATGGTGACTATCCAGCTGTTGAGATAATTGAGGAGATGGGTGTTAGGGATCAGTTTGATCCCAAGGTTGATGAGGCCACATCGATAATCTACAAGAAGGAGTTCCACACCGGGGTTTTGAAGCCCATATGTGGTAAGTACGCTGGTAAGCTGGTTAGGGATGTTAAGGCTGAGTTGATCGAGGACTTCAAGAGGGAGGGCATCGCCGACTCGATGTACGACCTCCCGAGGAGGGTTGTGTGTAGATGTACAACTAAATGCATAGTTAAGATACTCTCGGATCAATGGTTCTTGAAGTACTCTGATCCTGAATGGAAGAGGCTGGCTCATGAGGCTGCCGATAACGCGAACATCTACCCCGAGTCTGCTAGGCAATACTTCCACGACAAGATAGATTGGCTCCACGATTGGGCATGCGCCCGTAGGACAGGTTTGGGAACACCCCTCCCCTGGAGCCCCGACTGGATAGTTGAGACCCTGAGTGATTCAACAATCTATATGGCTTTCTACACGATCGTTAAGCATATCCGTAAGTATAAGGTTAAACCTGAACAGTTGACGGATGAGGTCTTCAATTACATATTCCTTGAGGATGGGGATTTAGAGGCTGCAGTTAAGAGTTCAGGGCTTGATCCATCCATCTTAAGAGAGATGAGGGACGAGTTTAGGTACTGGTATCCGGTCGATTTGAGGATATCTGCTAAAGAGCTGGTGCCGAACCATCTGTCCTTCTTCCTCTTCCAGCACGTCGCGATATTCCCGAGGAGGTTCTGGCCTAGGGGTATCAGCGTCAACGGCATGTTGACCATCGAGGGCGAGAAGATGTCCAAGTCTAAGGGTAACTTCATAACTTTGAGGGATGCCGTTGATAGGTTCGGCGCCGACGTAACTAGGATGACCCTCATCTTGGGCGCTGAGGATATGGATGACCCGGACTGGCGTGAGGAGAATGCTAGGGGTGTAGACTCAAGGCTTAGAGCCCTCTACAACTTCGTTAAGGAGGTTGCCAGCCTCAGTGGCGGTAGGGAGGAGAACAGCCTAGATAGGTGGCTTGTGAGCGCGGTTCAGAATAGGGTCCGCCAAGTTACTGAGGCACTTGAGGCCTTGAAGACTAGGACGGCGGCTGAGGTAGCTCTGTATGAGGTTTGGAATGATATCAGGTGGTATCTCAGGCGTTGTGGGAAGCCTAACCCCTCTACGCTTAAGTGGGTTGTGGGGGTTTGGGTTCGCCTCCTGGCTCCGTTCACGCCATACCTCTGCGAGGAGTTGTGGGAGGCTCTTGGCGGTGATGGATTCGTCTCCGTCAGCAGTTGGCCATCATATGACCCCTCCAAGGTTGATGTAGGGGCTGAGGAGGCTGAAGCCCTCGTTAGGGGTTTAATGGGGGATACGCTGAACATACTGAAAGCCGTCAAGATTAAGCCTAAGCGTATAACCTACTACGTTGCTTCCCAATGGAAGTGGAGGATTTACGTTAGGGCCCTTGAGGAGGCCGTCAAGGTTGGTAGGGTTGAGATGCGTAACTTGATGAGGGAGTTTATGGGTGAGGCAGACCTGAGGAGGAGAGCCAGGGATGTCTCAAGGTTTCTAGCTCAGGTGATCCCGGAGGTTAACCAGATGACTGAGGACAAGAAGGAGAGGCTGCTTAGAACCGGGATCTTGGATGAGTATGGCTTACTTAAGGGAGCCATCGATTTCTTCGGTAGAGAGTTCAACGCTGAGGTTAGGGTTTACAGGGAGGAAGACCCTGAACGTTACGACCCCAAAGGTAGAGCCCAGCTGGCCAAGCCGTATAGGCCCGCAATATACGTGGAGTAATTCGTGGTGTAAAGTATATATCGCTGGTTGTATGAGAAGTTAGTTGGTGGGCCCGTGGCGTAGACTACTCTCCAAACACTCGTCCAGAAGGGTAGGCGGAGCATGGATAGCGCGTCGGCCTTCTAAGGGCTACCCCTCGGAGACCCGAAGTAAGCCGGAGATCCTGGGTTCAAATCCCAGCGGGCCCGCCACTTTTTGGGTTCAAGTCCTTTCTCGCTAGATACTTTGCGGCGATCCAGCCAGCTACTCCAGTTCTCATAGCCGTTATGTAGGAACCTCCCATATGGGAAGCCTGGGTCCAGGCCTAGATACAGGACAGGCCCAATAGTCCAGATGGTTGGGGAAGCATACTTCACACTCCTAAGGCAAGTGTCAGGAGCGGGATAACCCTAAACATGTATGATAGGGTATATGTCGGCAAGAACCTCCGCAGGGAGATAACATACATACTCGGCCGAATAGGGTATGATGAATTGACGGCCAACGCAAAGATGGAGCTCCCAAACGTGATAGAGAGGATAATCAAGGACAGGGAAGAGTGGTTCATAAACTTCTTCAATGAATCCCAAGCCATAACCCCCCAGGATGCACGCCCTAGAGCTCATACCAAGTATAGGGAAGAAGTATATGTGGCAGATAATAGATACGAAGGAGAAGAGGCCCTTCAAGAGCTTCGAGGACCTCCAGAGGAGGGTGAACATACCAAACCCAGCCAAGCTGATAACGAGGAGGATACTGAGCGAGCTCATGGGGAGGGGCAAGCATAGGCTCTTCACAAGACCATCATAAACATGGATAAGCCAGCAAGCACTAACCCATAAAAGATTCTGAGAATCAACCTAAACGTCAAGATGGAGGGGGAAGGGTATATCTAAATCTCGGTATAATAACCCTAGACGAGGAATGTCTACAGAGCTTAAATCTGAGATACTGAGGCTCTTAAAGGAGGATGAGGAGTTCCGCTACGCTGTGGCAGGCTACTTGGGGCTCTCAGAGGTCTTAAGGAGGCTCGACTCCCTCATTAAGGAGCAGGTGAAGATATCGAGGGGCTGAAGACCGTCAGGGAGGACATGGTTAAGGGCTTTGAGAGGCATGACGCTGAACTCATTAGGCTTAAGGAGACATGACTAAAGGGTTCGAGAGGCACGATATCGAGCTTACTAAGCTAAGGGAGGACTTTAATGATATGCTCAGGGTTATTAGGAGGCTTCAGGAGGGCTATATGAGGCTGGAGGGGAGGATAGACTCCTCGAGAGCGCTATGATAAGGGGGTTTGGGGACCTCAGCAAGTTCGCTGGCATGACCTTCGAGGAGTTCGTTAGAAGGTTCTTGACCGCAAGCCTGAGGCTGGGGATATACTTGAGAACGCTGAGTTGAGGAGCGCCGTTCAGGGTTAGGGATGAGAAGTTCATCATAGATGTTGTCAGGGCCCTCTTCACCCAGAGGAACAAGAAGGTTAGGAACGCCCTAACCCCGTTCCTGAGGGAGCTCGGACTAGGGAAGGCTGATGTCGTGAGGGTGGCCGAGTCGATACCCTCCACGAGAAGAGGCCTAGGGAGATCCCGCCAGAGGATTTAGGGTTGATCTCCGATGCCCTCCATAAGAAGCTTTGTGAGGAGGGTGTGCTCTGACAGCTTGACCCTACAACCAAATTGAGTCTGGATTAGAATGGGAGGATCCAGATCGACTTATATAGTACGACGAGCGCCCCAGCTATCCCTGCCACTATGCCTGAGCCTGTTGCGATCCCAGCTACTATCACCGACCTGTAGGCCTCGAACTTCTCCTTTCCTATGAGCCTAGTTAGGGCGTAGCGTCCTAGGAGCCCTCCTAGGAACATGGATACTGGGTATGGGGGTGGGAGGGTTGTCCCTGTAACCAAGCCGACGAAGCTGAACGGTATCCCTGTGAACCTGTTGATGATGTGGCCTACCGCCCCTATTGAGGCCATCCCAAAGAATGAGTAAGCTAGGAGAAGCGGGTTTGCGACTATCTGCCTTGAGGTCCAAACGTTCTGTGATATGACCTGTATCGGCCAATAGATAAGCGTGTATGGGTATTGGGATGATGGTATTGGGGCTATGGCCCAGAAGAATGAGACGTATATGAAGCTGAAGACGTGGTATAGTATGACTGTCAGTATATATGCCTTAAAGAGGTCCATGGGCTTAGTTTCCGTTAGGAAGCCCGTCTTTATTCCCTCAACCCATATGGGGGCCATTGTTCCCCCCATTGTTGGGGAGAAGAAGAAGGCGTCGGCTTTAGGGTATCCAGACATAAGGATCATGCCCTGCCAGACATATGGGATCGTCATGATCTGACCCGTCTCTCCCCTAGCCCTGGTTCCAGCTATAGCCATAACCAGTCCTACGGGGATCGTTAAGGCTGACACCCACGCTGGGAAGTCTGGGATAAGACTCTGGAAGAAGATCACTGAGGAGGCTGAGGCGGCTATGTAGATCGCCAGTAGCACATGGTTTGGTGGGAACCCTGTCCTGAACCTCCCCCTCCGCCTGCCTGGTGGGAGACCCCTAGATGGCCTGAAGGCCGATATGAAGGTCTTATATCCAACCGCGAATGTTAAGGCAGCCAGGGCTAAGATGAAGCCAACCTGGGGATATGCCCATACCCTAAGGTATGAGCGCTGCCAGACAAGGGATAGGCTCATACCTCTATCCCACTCCACAGACCAGGACGGGAAGTAATCCTTAAATGCGGTCAATGCAAGCCAGTTCCCGAATGTCCAGCATGCTACAGACCCGATCATCATGTATACAAGCACTGGGAATGGCAGTAGGAAGCCTGTGATCCACGTTATTGGGTCGGTTGCTATGCCGAATGCTGCCCCAGGCATGAACTGTTCGATCCCCCAGTATCCAGGTGTCAAGTCGATCCATGGGATTGGTATAAGCTGGAATGGTATATTGAACATGCCCATCGACATTATCGGCACCCCGAAGATTAGGGCTCCATAGGCTACCCCAGCGAATGTTGAGATTGTGAAGTATCTCATCCTGGCGGCCTCCCTCCCTGTTAATGTTATAACCAGCTGTGCGCTCACATCGGCTAGAGGGAAGGGTAGTTCCTCGGTCTCTATGAAGAGCCTCGAGCAGAACATGGCTAAGGCTATCTCCGCCGTTATCCAGATCACACCATACTGGATTGTGGCTACGAGCATTGGGAGAGCCCAGTCCCAGTGGAAGAATGACCTGACGAGGTATGCGCCTGAGTCCGCTGGTGGAGCCCACCACCTCGGAACCATGTATGTTAGCGGCTTACCCGTGTATGGGTCTATGAAGGACTCGGTTAGGAAGGAGACCGTATAGTACCTCCTATAAACATAGTTTAGGAAGACTGATGTCCCAGCTATGGTTCCTGGGGCAGCCCCCCCACCAGCAGCCAGCCCAGCCATCAGGTAGACAATGAATATCTCCTGCTTCGTCATCGGTGAGCCTAGTAGGTTTGATAACTCTACGAAGAGGATTGCCAGTATGTAGACTGAGGCCGCTGCGACCGATGCCCCAGATATCATGTATAAGAATGTATTTACTGGCAGGAAGATTGCTGAGGCTATGAGTAGGGCCAGGATCGACCTTGATGTGAACCCGCTCTTTAAGGTGACCTCTACCCCCAAGTCCCCCTCAGTCCTCTCCATAAGTTCCCTCCCTTGGGAGCCCTTTAATGTATCTGAGCCTCTCCTCCTCCCTCAGACCCCTCCATAGGAGCATCTGCTTCCTAACAGTGTCAACTATTATGTAGTTGACTGACTCCCATATCTCCCTTACACCTGATAGCTTCTTTAGGTGGATTGTGAAGAACCACCTCCTCTCCTTCTCGGGTAGGTGTCCACTTATGGTCAGCTCCTGGTTTACACCCGACTCTAATGGGAGGAGCCTCATAATTACCTTGATCATCTTCTCCTTCTCGGAGATCTTCACATCCCTAACTATGAAGGGCTGGTCGGACTCTGTGGTGTACGCTGAGAAGTACTCCTGGAGGTACCTCATCAGACCATTCACCTCAGCGTCGCTCTCCGTTGAGAATGGGAGTGGAATTGACCACTCGTCCCCCATAGGCTTTGTTGGGATCCTCCATTTACGCTCCAGTGATGGCGTTATCATCCTTGACGCGACGTATGCTGGGTAGACAGTTGCCAATATTATGCTTGAAATGGAGATCATGAGGGCTATCATTGTTGCCAGCGATGATGTGTTCGATATGAAGCTTGGTGGTAGGTGTCCGCCGCCCACCAGGATCATGTTTATGGCTATGCCTAGGAGGTATCCTAGGGTTCCAGCTGTTAGGGCGTATATGAGGGACTCGGCGAAGAATATGAGGGTTACGCCCCTAGGTGAGAGCCCAACAGACCCATAGACGAATATCTCCCTTGTCCGCTCCTTAACCCCTGTTAGGATTGTGTTGAATAGGGTGAATGCCCCTATTATGAGGGGAGCCATTACGTAGGTCAGCCCCTGAACCCCAAACCATCCCACTGGTGAGGGAACCGAGACCTTACCGTCAAGACTCATGTATATACGAACACCCTGGAGTATCAGGGAGAATGTGCTCCCAATCTCCTTGAGGGTTGTTCTATTACTGGAGATCACGCTCACGCTCGCCAGGTAGCCGCCTATATCATAAGCCAACTTATCTGGGATTATGATTACCTCCCCCCATGAGAGGGGAACCCTAACCTGCTCACCCTGAACAGGCCTCCCAGCGGCTAGGGTCTGAACCATGTTTGGGTTCACGGGGGTTATTGGGTAATTGTCTAAGTCCCTTATATCATTGAAGAAGTCTGGGTTGAATATACCTGTAACATAGAGTTTGAGTGGGCCAACCTGTACGTAGTCCCCCACATCGACATCCAGCTCCTCAGCTATTGTGCTCGGCAGTATACATGCCATGCTACTAGAGTCTATGAACCAGTTGCCCTTCACGGCAAGCCTATATATATCTAACTCATTAGGTGACAGCCCAAGTATGGCCGTTATCCTCGTAGAGCCTGTGTCGCTCGAGATTACCTGGTATACGCTCTCGGTTCCAACAAGCTGCGGGTAATACCAGACCCTCTGGGCTATTATGGCGTCAGGGTCTATAGCCCTAATCGCATCCACAATTACTGGGTTAAAGATGTTATCTGGCGCCAGCTGCATCTCCCTCTTGAAGAGTATGCCCTCATATGTGGCTGGAAGCTCGGGTAGAGGGGCGAACTTGACCTCGGAGGTTGGGGATATCGACGTGAAGGCTATTAATGCGAATGTTACCACTAGGACCGTGCTCAAGACGAGGGCTGTACGGAGCTTCCTCCTCCTCATGTTCCCAGTTGCATAGGAGAAGCTCATAATGGCAAGGGGGATCGTTGCACGCTCCACGTAGTGTTTACCCATTATCCTCAGCTTCTCCTCCCTTATTATCCTCTTCATCCTGTCTAGGAGGAGGGCTGAGACGAATATGAAGAGCATGAGCATCATGACGCTTAATGGCCCCATAGTTGGGTTTACAGCTATCTTTGGGGCTGGATGTAGATACCAGTATGCTGCTAGGAGTATTGTGAAGAGGGATGCGATTATTATCCATCTCTTGGCACCTGAACTCTCGAATATAACCTTCTCAAAGAAGAAGATGAAGATAAGGAAGAAGGAGAAGAATATGATGTTTATATTAACCGCGTCGAATATAACCCTCATGGTCTCGTTGTAGCTCTGGACAGCCCACCCCCACGCGAGTATTAGCTCAGCATATGCCTCGTCATACTTGAGGCTGCTGAGCGCAGCTTCAGCCCTCCTTAGGTACTTGGTCATCTCCCTGATATTCCTCTCAGCAACAGGGTTCTGGAGGAATGAGCCCCTGAGTCTGGAGTATCTATCCTGGACGATATAGCTCAGGTCCTTCACGAATCTGTAGGCTGTATATGCTATGCGGAGCTCCTCACCGGGCTTCGCTAGGAATCCCCTACCCTCAGGCCTCCTCTCATCCGCATTCAGTAGGATGCCCGTTATCTGGGTTGTTCTGTAGAGGACCATGAATCTAGTGTTTGGTGGGACGAAGATCATGGCCACATCCTCATAGCCGACTGAGTACTCGCCCCAAGTAACATACTCACTTATTGTATCGAAGTCATAGACCGTGAATGACCACCTACCCCTGAGGGTTATGGCTTGGCCAGTGCCACCTATCGTCGCCCACCCAGCTGTGCCGATTACAGCTGAGGGAGACCATGAGTGCATGGCGTCCTTGAACCTTGGGTCGAAGAAGAGCTTCGGCTGTAGCCCAATCGGATCTATCACATCAAAGAGCACTATACTCGAGCATTTGAAGACCACCGTTGTAACACGGTAAGGTTGGGCGTTGACGGTATAGGAGAACTGGACAACCATCCTGCCGTACTGCCCATAGTCTGGGGCATAGTCTATCAGCCCTGTCTCCTCATTTATGTGGAAGGCCTCGAAGTTCCACTGGTCTACGATCCCGTATCCGTGCCCATATCCATAACCGCTGATGCCGATCAAAGTAAACCTCCCGCTCTCATTTGATATCTCTATGATCGTGGAGAATGGGTATGAGGAGAAGCTCTTATCGATCCTCTGGGCTACGACTAAGGCGTTTGGGAAGGATGTGTACCATCCCACACTGAGGTTGAAGTGGCGTACCCTACCCTCAACTGTTAGGAACCCTGCCAGGTCTCCGCCGGCGGCTGTGAATAGGTACCTCTCTGGATGGGAGAACTTTGTAAGCTCTGAGAATGGTAGCTCCTCGTTGGCGAGTCCATAGATTATCGCTGAGGCAACCTCCACCTGGGGCCATAGGTTCTCGAAGTTAACATCGAAGCTTAGTGGGTGCCCCCAGTGGAGCCTCCACACGCCATTCGTTCTGATCGTTAGGCCAATCCCATGGGCTATTGTGAAGGGCTCGCTGTCCAGCATGTATGGGACTGGGATCGAGGCCCACCATCCATATGTGAACCCTGTGAATCCATCTTGAACTTTGTACTCTCTCATCCTCTCCTGCTCTAGGGATGGTATATAGATATTAAATATGCGGTTCTTGATCCACTTCCATCTTAGGATTACACCTCCACCGCCAAAGTCATACATGTGTCCACGGTAGAGTGTGGCCACATCAGCGCTATCGGTTGAGAAGTCTAGACCTATGAAGAACCATATCTTGTTGCCCCCAAACCAGTACTCCTCCGTGAACCATCTGGCCCCAGCCAGGCCCTGATAGTGGCCTGATAGGGCTACGAACCACATTGTCTTCCTCGGCCTATTAACTGAGAAGTAGCGGGCCATCTCCAGGAGTGTGGCTATGGCTGTTGCCTCATCCTTACCTGGGGCGAGGCGTGGTATAACAGACCATGTATCATAGTGGGCAGCCACAACTATTATATCCTCACGGTGGGCCTCATTACTGCCTTTTATTATGCCAATTATGTTCTCAGCCCATCTCCTCTCATAACGCATGTTAGACCTGAGCCTGACCCTCACATCCCCAGATGAGGCAAGTTCCTTAAGGAACTCCCCATCGCCAGCTGAGACGTATAGCCTAGGGAAGTATATTGGCGTCTTCAGGAACTTCTTCCTAGCCTCAACATACGTTGTCTCGACGGGTGCTATGAATATGACAGCCTTTGCCCCCAGCTTGGCGGCATTGATCCAGTTATCTCCACTATTGAACTCCATCAAGACGATCTTATCGGTTACATTCATCCCATTGAAGTCACTTAGGTCTCCATCCTCAACGTATACTAGGCTTCCCTCAAAGTTGATGTTATCTGGGATTATACATGTCTGGATTAGGTTCGGCCAGACAGTATACGCGTTGATTGTCCTCTCTACTACGCCCCTCCCATCCAGAACCTCGATGCTTGCGCCGTGATCTATTGGGACAACAACGGGGTACTTCTGCCTGATAGGTGTCAGTCCATAATTAAGGAAGGCCTCATATATGTAGTCGGCTGCCATTTTTGATCCATTATAGCCTGTAACCCTAGACCCATATGAGGAGAGGGCTTCAACATGACCCCTTATGGCCTCACGGTCTATACCATTAAGGATCCCCCCAAGCTTAACGACCTCATCTGGGCCTACAGCCTGCAATGGGAAGGTAAGCTGGACAAGAACTATCATTAATATTAAGAGAGGGATTAGGTGAAGCATTTTAAAGCTCATTTTGTCTCCTCCTAAAAGAAGGATGGAAGGTTTCTTATAAAACTTTTGGGCTACAAATATATCCAATAATTATCCTAACCCTACCATTCTATTCATATACCGATTAAAATCTCAAAATATAAATTTTTATTTAATTTTTCGAACCTTGACTCCAGTAGAGTCTAGGGCTACGTAGACGGGCTCATCCAACGTGACTAAGGAATCGTCCAAGTTAAGATTAAGCCTGTTACCCTCCTATCTAGGGTTGTGTAGTCCGGAACAGCTGGCCCGTAAACATACTTAGATAAGCCCTTAGTGAATCCTTCAAGCTGCCTGTAAGGCAAGTGGAATAGAAGCCTAATCGAGGCTAGAAGCCTTATTAAAGAGTATGGGTAGGTGAATGGCCTATCCCTCCTACCAGCACTCATAAGCTTGACCTCGCGGTCCCAACCCTTGAGGACAGAGAAATCCAGAAGAACCTCGCCTCCCCGAACCAGAGAACCATTATAAACGCTCCAATCCATCAGAAGACCCCTAAACAGCCAGATCCACAACCAAAAAATAACCAGAACATCAGTAAAAATTATATATGTCAAAAAAGCATATAACATACCACTATGTAAAAGGAGTGATATTTATGGAAAAGGGAGAAGCGGAAGAGGTAACTGAGGAGTGGATATCAACGCTCAAACCATGGGTTTTCATCGCTGCGATCCTTATGCCTCCAGTATTCTTCTTCCTCAACATCGGGCTGCATGCTATGGTGCAGTGGTGGGTCTGGCCAGCGTGGTTCCCACCCCACTTCTTCGTTGTCATCCTCTTCGTATGGGCATGGTGTAGAATAACGGGTAGGCCCCTACCCCGCCCACAGTACCTAGTCATACTCTTCGCCATATGCTACCTAGTCTCTGGATGGAGCTACATGCTATATGGGATCCATTACTGGACTATGTTCCCCATGTTTACTGGTAGCTACGGCTACTTCGTTCGGGGCCTATGGGATGAGACGTATAGGGAGCTCGCATGGGACGCTTTCCCATGGTTTACGGCCCCACACGACATGGATGCGCTTACAACATACTATGAGGGCGGGGTCTTCGATTGGGGTCCATGGCTCCCATCTATGACATTCTGGTCCATCTGGATGATAGTCGTCTTCTGCGGCGGATACTTCTTCATGGCACCGCTACATAAACCGTTGGTAAGGATTGAGAGGCATGTATTCCCATACGCGGTGGCCATAACCCGAACGATAGACTGGTCCACTGGGCTGGTTGAGGGGAAGCCGAGGCTACTAAACTTCAGGCTTAGACTGACGAAATTCTTCTGGGCTGGCTTCGTCATAGGACTCCTCACATACATACCAAGCATGATAAGCGCCCTCCTACCGATAACATTCCCGATATACCTGATCTCGCCCCCAGTGAATGCGTGGATACAGGAGATCATGACACCGATACTCCCAGGAGCCAGGTTCTCAGGATGGTTTGCACCAGCCGAGATAGTTCTGGCGGCATTCGCATCGATGGACACCCTTATAACTGCGTTCCTATATTATCTGATAACAGCCATTATATACCCAGTTGTGGGTGTGAAGCTGGGAATCCTGCCATACTATGTTGGTATAGAGGGGACGGCAACCTACTATCAGCAGGAGGGCCCATTCAAGGCTGACTGGTTTGCCTACTGGGGCGTTGTTGTGGGTGTGGGCCTCTGGATGATGTATCAGTATAGGGATCATATACTCGGGATATTCAAGGTGGCCTTCAACCCAGAGAAGTATCCAGACCTCCCAAAGGAGGAGGAGGGTCTATCCTATAGGTTCCTGGCATTCGGCATAATAGTATGCTTCGTGCTCCTTGTGCTGCTCTGGATGGCTATAGGGGCGACACCGCTCATGTCGATAGTTGGGCCAGTATACTTCATAATATTCATGTATGGGTGGACGAGATACCAGGCTGAAGCCATGCACACAGCAGCCACATACTACCATCTACTGCCATTCTACGACTTCGGCACATTCCTAGGCCAGTGGGGAGGACGACCAGACCCGGCATCAATAAACTCCGTGGCTGCCTTCATGGCGACTGGAGCGCCAGGCTTCTCCAGGCAATCGGCTGTTGGGCCTATGAATCAATTCCTCCTATATAAGGTAGCATATGAGAACAAGACTAGGTTCAAGGATATCTTAATAATATCTGTGGTAACCACGATCTCGGCGTCGATCACCGTCTCATTCCTGACCCCATGGTGGTATGCAACCAATGGCGGACGCCTAGCGCTTGGCATGGTTGAGTACCACACATGGAATTGGTCTTGGATATGGAACCTCTCAGGTGGAACCCCGCCCTGGAAGGTTACACCCGCCGAGACTGCTGGATACACGATCGGCGGTATAATCTTCACATTCGTCTGCTATAAGCTCAGGGCCATGTACCCATGGTTCATAATAAACCCAATCGGTATAGCCCTACCAGCGGTCTGGGGGATGGCACATGGGATGTTCTGGACATGGGCCTTGCTGATCAAATTCATAGTCCTGAAGATAGGCGGGGTCAGGGCCTTCGAGGAATACTATGCACCAGCAGCTATAGGGTTCGCCATGGGCACTGGGGTCCTATACTTCGTAACATCCCTGATCGCTCTGTTCACTAGGGCCATACCAGCCATGATGTAGGTTTTTAGCTTCCTAATTCCCTCCACTTATTTTTTGGATCTCCTCTTAAGCCTATTCTTGATCCTATAGGTTACTCCCATAACGACCTTTGAGATGGACTCTATAAGCCCTACTGCCTCGATGAATTTCCTCTTATAGCTCAGAGTTCTAGATATCAGCTTGCTCATACTGATTACCCATGTGATCTCCTCGGGGTTCTGGTAGCGGTCGATAAGCATCTTGATTAGTACATCTCTGTGCCTGGTTGGGCTCAGCTGGGGTGTGGTGAAGGACGAGAGCGTTATGTAGAGGCGGTCTGGGGAGACCCTCCTCAGCATCTCCATAACTGTGTCCGAGCTGCTCAGGGCGTCGATTAACTCACTGTTTGGGCTTATTGCTGGAACCCTATCCTGAATTATATCTAGGAGGGCATAACTCCTGAAGTGCGGCCTCTTCCTGATCAGTCCGCTCCAATGGAGCTCACAGCTCAGCTCTGCGAGTGAGTTGTGGAGGGGCCTATAACCCTCATTCATCCTCCTCTTCGATATTACTCTTATGATCGCTGAGAAGTCGAAGACCCTATCCATGAAGAACCATCTACTCCTGAGGAAGAGCTGATTAAAGTGGAGGCCCCTCTTCGGTATCAGGAGTATCCCACCGTCCAGATTCCTCCAGTCGGATATATACTCCTCAAGCATCTTAACCTCTAGAGGCCTGTCAGCAAAGGGCATCTGATCCACCAGATAGCCTCAAAACTTCCATATGAGGCCATGGTCTTATATTATTTTTGGATGTTGAGCCATGTAGGTTGGCGAGCCCCAGCCCTCCAGTGATGTAGGGCGGAAACCAGGATAAACACCCACTAAACCTTAAAATAGGATGCCAAGGGTGAGCTGAAGATTCTAATTTCGGTGGATGAGGCTACTTTTGAGATACACTGATCTTCTCTTGGGTTTGGGGCTCCATGAACTGCATCTCGTATAGGCGTCTATATAGGCCTCCAGGCCTACTTATGAGTTCTTCGTGGAATCCCTCCTCGACTATTCGCCCGTCATCTATCACGAGGATCCTGTCGGCATCCTTTATCAGGATCTCTGTGTATGGGTCGATGCTCGATGTTGCCTCATCTAGGATAAGGATGGGGTGAAGCTGGCAAATCCCCTAAGAAACGTACAGCCAGAAGAATAGGAGAATTTATAAGATGGTTAAGAGGGGGTTAATCAGAAAGAATCTAAATAACATGATAAAATAGGATAGGTAAAGTCGCACTTTTTAAGGGAAACCTTTAATCGACTTCGATTTATATGCGTTCATTGCGATCGAGTCTCCGAATAGGATTGTGTGGGCCTAGCTGGTCACGATAGAATCTCCATTCGGAATCTCTTTCTCTCTTCTGATGTTAGTTGCGGGATGGGGATCTTAACGAGATAGAATTCTAGATTTCTGGGTGGAAAGCAGAGTTCAATGGAGTACTTAATTATATCCGTCTCAGCCTTTTCTGGCTCCTTGGCATACTTTGAAAGCTTCTTGAGCAACTCGTCTCTTGAAAGCCTCCTATTATTAACATTCACCTCATCGATTTTTCCTATGACAAGATTGGCGAAATCTGTAGTTATTCCTGGAATCTTTGGGGCTATGACATGGTGAATATTTCTTATGCCTTCAGCTATTGATGTTAAAACGGCGTCTATGGGCATGGTTTTTCTGCCGCCTGCCACGCAGACATACACCTTATCCGGGTCTCCCTGAGCCCACTTAACAGCGTCTCTAAGAGCCGAGTTGAACTGTACTCTAAATGTTTGGCAGTCTCCGGGTTTTGAGATGTCATCTATTGTGAGCTTTTTCGAGGATAGGTCCATATAGCTGAGGTTCCTTATTAATAGGTTTTTGGATAGGTTGGGAATAGGTCGGTTGCTCTAGAGCTCCAATATAGGGCTATCTTCAAAGTGTGGAAGGATGGAGATGCGCCTTTAGTGGTTACAGCGATTCCCCTTTCACATCTCACCCCACGATCAAGCAATCCGAGTAGAAACTCTGTGGTGATTGGTGGCGAAAGCCCCAAAGTAAAAAGCGCAACTCTCATAATCAACCACAATAACTAATTAATTTCCTTAATAACATAAAAGATTTAGCCATTATTCCATAATTCGGGAATCAATTTTAAGATTCGTGATAGGCGATTCTAACTAAAATGATGCCTTATTTCGGCTCTGCCTTTTACCCGTTTACCCCTCTCACGAATCTACTACTCGATTACATTTCTATGATGGAAAGGAAGAGATATGCGGGAAGCCTACAGGCGAAGCTAGGAATACCTGCAGACGACAAAGCCTGAAACCGGCAGGGAAAAGCTTGTTGAGGAATTCAGAAAGCAGCTGCTGCTCGTCGCAGGTTTCTCACCAGAAGAGATCAGCGAGATGGACGTAACCAGCTTAAGCGATGAGGAATTCTAGGAGATCGTTAGAAAGAGACTCCTGGGAAATAGAAATGAGAATTGTGGAGGGCAAAGGGTCATAAGCCTCAACGAGCTGGAAAAGTACCTGGATAACGGATGGGAATACGTAGCAACACTACCAAACAAGAAGGTAATCGTAAAGCTACCAAGTTAACTCTGATTCATATATTTTGGTTTGGAGATTAGCTCTAATCTTTGTAGCCACCTCTATGAGGTCTATAAATCGCTGATATCATAACTCTCTCGAGGAGCTGACGGGCGCCATCTACAGTCTTGAAGTTGAATTCAACAAGCTCCCTAAAATAAAGCCCTTTTTCAGGCTTCATCCGCCGAGAGGCGGATATAAAGGTAGTGTAAAGGAAAGCTACTGTGCCGGGGAGCGACAGGCTACAGAAGGGGAAGCAATAAACGACTTAATAAAGAGAATGGCTTAACTCGTTTTAGACTTCTTCAGGCCCTACAGCCCCGTAGCTCCACGGTTCCTCAGGCTCCGCAATTTTAGGTTCATGAGGAACCGTTCCCGGCTTAAGCTTTTTAAGGAGATCTAGGCTTGCCTCAACAATCATTCTACCCGCCTCCGGAACGAGGAAGCTATGAAGACCCATTCTAGCCTCGTATCCTCCTCCAGAAGGGCCCATAGCCTCCTCTGTTGGAACGTAGCCGATGCATCCGTTTGCAAGCTCGACGACAAACGTGTATGGAAAGGGTGAAGACCTCTTAATCTCTAAGCCGAGTTCACAGAATAGTTCAGCCGGGTTAGAGATGTAAACTGCGGGTCCAACCTGAATAGCTTGAATCTCACATTTCACCCTCGACTCAAACTTATATATCTCGTTAAGGAGGATTATGTCTCTAGCGAAGACCCATCCATCGTCGCTTGGACCCTTAGCTGCTACGTAATCGAGGGCCCGTCTCAACCTGTCCGGAGTAACTTTCCTCTTCTCAATCTCAATATATTTATGAACGGAGTTTACAGGCGTGAACTCTCCCGGCTCAGCCTCCGATATAACCTTTAAAGCTTCAGCGCCAACCTTCTGTCCAACCCTCCTCGCCCATTTCTCGCCGAACTCCTTCTCTCTCAACGATAAATTATTTACTTGAGTTACGTCGCCACACGCTCCATTCAAAAATAGAACTGTAGATTCTTCTCCCATAACGCCCTTAATTGTTAATTCAAGGTAGTAGGGCCAGTCAGCCGAGAAACCTGGATAATTCATTGTTGTGCCGTGACAAGCGAAGTTTACGATACACCCCATAAATTCACCGTTTCGGGTCCAGACGCTTAACACACCGACATCAGGGTCAACCGGCCCAGCAGGCTTAACGATGTCAGGATTACCCTTACCTGGATGAGTCATCTGCTTTCCGTTCTTCATCCAGAACCTCCTATTAAATGAAACAGTTTCTTCCTTCCCGACGCCTACTGAGCAGACAGCCTCTTTCATCCTCCTGTTTGCCAGCGAGACGGCTGAACCGATTTTCTCGGCGAGCATGGAGAGATACTTTGGGTCAGGAGCAGGGGTAGTCTCAAGAAGCTTGCTAATTAGCTCAGGGTTTTCTGAGTTCTTAATAATCTTCTCGGAGAAACCTGCCGTCCAGTCAACAACAGGTCCTCCTCGGTGAGTATGTGTCGCCGCAACCATTATGTTTCCCGGAGGTATACCGGAGAGCTCGCTTGCGATCTTTCTGCCCATTTTGACTATTGAAGCCTTAATTGAGAGGGCGTCGACCTGTACTAAGGCTACCTTCTCTTGTCCACTTTGAAAGACTGCGGCTTTAACGTGTAGGGGGTCATGAACGTCGTAAAGCCTGTTCTTTAGGAAGCCTCCAGGAACCTCTGAGCCTAAAGGAGGAGTTATGTCGAGGCTCGCGAACCCCACCTTCAAGAACCCAGCCTCCTTCACACCTACTCAAAGTGCGGGACATCTAGCCATACGTTTCCGATCATGGCGGCTTTATGGGCTATGAGGCCGGGAATGGTCATGTCGACTCCTTTAACAACATCTATAGGTGGGGTCGTATCGTTAATAATCGAGTTTAGGAAATCCCTCACGATATAGTATTCCGTTGTTCCGTGGCCTCCAGCCCAAGCTTCCTTAGGCGCGTGGGGGTCAGAGAAGTGCCATTCAACCTCTCTAGCAACCTTGTCTTCGCCTTCAATATATATTATTCCTTTACTTACCCCTCCCTTAAAGCCTAGCCTTCCATTTTCTAAGCAGCCTTTAGTTCCGTAAATAGAATAGTAGTGGAAGGGAGGCTCCCTTGCAACCGTTTGACTTCTCAAAATTTTTATTGTAGCCCCCTTCTTTGTCTCGAAGAGGGCGACTTGCATATCAATTCCACCAACCCCTACGTCGGGCATAATACGAGCCTTTCTTCCTGAGCCAGTAGCCTTAACAACATAGTCATCCACTATCATTAGGAGAGGTCCGAGGGAATGCGAACAGTAGTGTATGGGGGGTCTCTGAGCTCTCCAAAGTAATTTTCCGGTTTTGGGATCTCTAATTAAATGACGAATCTTATGGATGTATTCTCCTTCAGCGTAGTAGATTTCTCCTAGCTTTCCCTCCCGGACGATCCTTATCCACTCCCTAATGAAATGGGCGTAACACATGTTTTCAGCAAGCATATACTTCATCTTCGTTCTTTTAACAGTCTCAACAAGCCTCTTACAGTCCTCAACGGTATTTGCCGCAGTAACCTCCGATAAAACATGTAACCCCGCCTCCATAGCTTTTATAGACTGTTCAGCGTGGAAGGGTATTGGTGTCCCTATCACAACGATATCCATATCAACCTTTAGAAACTCATCATAGTCCCTGTAACATTGTGAGCTTCTGAGCCCCAGTTCTTTCCTCACCTTCTCGAGGGCGAGAGGATTAACGTCGCAGACCGCCACCACCTCAGTCTTCGGGTGGGCTTGAAATAGACGCGCGTAGCCAACCCTACCTCCCACATGTCCAACCTTTAACTTAACTATCTTCAAGTCACCTCTCAAGATAACTCTTCACATATAGGTTGAACACTTCGCCAATAATACTTTATCGTGATGTAGAACCTCTCATGCCTAAAATGACTATTTCTACGGTTCTCCGTTTATAAGTTTATAACGGCTCCGCATCTGGGACAGTGAAAGTGTCTTAGGGTATGCTCAGAATCCCAACCTGAGACTGGAACTCCCCTCCTCCAAATAACGGCTTGACACTTTTTACATTTAATGAATAAGAGAGAAAGATATCCAAGTTACAAAGTAGGTTAGGATGTACGCCTCAGGTATGGGTAGCGACCTTAATATAAAGTTTAGGTTAGAATTGACAGATCCAAACGACTGGGAAACCTATTTATTGATGGAGTAGAGTACATGTAAGTTCCCGGCGTTAATAGAAGGAGGACTGTAAAGGCAAGCCTTAAACCTTTCAGTGCTCTACTCCAGTCTCTCCTCTTAACATCCACTTTATGCTTCGATGAAAGCGATGATAAGCCTCTAATAAACTCCTCAAGGGATAGAAGAGAAAGTAGAATCGATATAAACTGTAGTTCCGTCAGTGAATAGGCAAAGTACATCGACATCGCCATCAAAAAGATAAGCAATGGTAGACAGAATGATAATCCATAGAGGGATAGTGCTAGGTTCTTGGATAACGCTCCCGCCGCAGTTAAGATGATGTACCAGAAAACTGAAGCCGTTGTCAACGTGGTTAAAAAGTTGTAGATGATAAGGGGCGATCCTGACTCGAAAGAGAATAAGCTATAAGAGTTGTAAAATTATAAAGAAATAAAGTGTCGAGATGCATAGTATACCTAAAGCACAGAGATTTAATGTTGAAGTATCTCTTCTAGATCTGTCTTGAATCAAATAATTCTACACCTAGGTTAGAGGTTATATCTTAAGTAATAAAAGCTTTCCCTGTTCAAGAAACAATTATACTTCCAGTCGGTAAATTATGGGGGAAGTGAGAATTTGAAGGTTATCTTGTTGAAAAGCGTAAAAGCGTTCTACTATTACTTGAAGAATGAACGGTCTACCAAAAATGGACTTGAGCCCTTTTTAGGTTTTAATCCCAGCAGGCCCGCCAAATTTTTAAGCGAATCCTTTAGGCTTTACACCATTAATTCTTGATGAAGGATGTGGTCTAAGTGTGCTTATCTTCTCGAGAATCTCTCCGCATGCTCTAAGATTGTAGCTTATCGCTAAATTATTCTCTTTAGCGGGGTCTTATCGAAATCCTTATTGTTTGAAACTATTTCTTTTGCTCCTGCCTTTATTGCCACGCTTAGATGTAGGGAGTCTTCGTAGTCAAGGCTGTATTCTTCCATTAAATCTAACGCTCGGGTGAAGTCTTCAAGTTTCAGCGGTTCAATCACCAAGCCTTTCAAGTTTGTTATGGAATTAACTACTCCTTCTATGAGGGTTCTATCCTTCAAGCTCTCACCTGCTAAACCGGCTATGACTACCAGTGCCTCATAAAGTGTTAGGCTGGATGTCACGTACCTTCCACGAGGGGATTCTTCAATCTTCTTAATCCATTCATATGCTACTTCGCCTAAGGTTGGGTGTTTACCAAGCCAATATACGAAGATATTGATATCTACGTAGCTTAGGCCATCCACCATCTCTTCGTAACCTCAACCATGAATTCGTCTAGATCTTCCGGCCATCTGGATATTTTGAAGGCTCCGAAATATTTGTCTGCAATCGATTCTAAGGGCTCCATAACGATGGTCTTCCCTTCAACTTTGACATTCACGTAGTTTCCCTCTTTCAGTTTAACTTTTTCTCTGATATTTTTGGGAATGACGACTCTCCCCTTTTCGTCAACCCTCACGATCGTAGACATTATTTTTAAACCCACCGGGAAATTATTTTCCCACCAATATAATTTTTTTCACCTATTCTTTGAAATCCCTCCCTATCGAAGGACGCGAGATACAGAAGGAAAGTGAGAGAATATCTGGTATTAGCGTGTTAATTGAGATCTCTTATCCTAGACCCTTTCTAGTGCGTCTTGTTCAAACCTCGATTAATGGTATCCCGTGGACTTTGCAACCTCGGTTAACAGTGAAATTCTAAGGGGAACCATCATCCAACCGAGAACCATCAGAGAAGCAAGAGCCGCGTCCCCGGCGGAGGAGCACTTCGAGGTTGGTGCTTAATCCTTCCTCAATCTTTCTCCTCACCTCATCTTCAGGTAGGAGCAATAGCTAAGCCTTAGAAATTCAAGTCTAACCGTGTCAAGCTTGTCCAGTACCAGCCTGAATTCCCTCCGCTAACCTTCAAACCAGCATGCACATCTAAAAATAATTTGGAGATAGACTCTGGGTGGAGGGTGCCAATCTCCTTTCTGCCGGGGTTTATACCCATATCCTTCTTATTCCCTCTATTTTGTCTAATTCTTTATCTTCGGATGCTATTACTCTGATGTCATTCGTCTTCATGGCTCCTATGTGTAGTGCATCCGATGGTTTGGTGTGGTACTCTTCGATTATCTTGGCGGCTTCGTTGTATTCGTCTTCGCCTAGTGGTAGGATGGTGATGTATGGTAGTATTATGGATTCTATGAAGTTGAGCGTTGTTGTGTACGGGACGGAGTATCTCTTTCCGGATATGTGGATAACTTCATCTAGTACGAGAACATCTGTGTACATTCTGTTTTCGACCGCTAGGTTTATGTAGAAATTCTCGTAGGTTCTTCTGGTATCCTCTGCGGTCAGTGTGTTCAAGTAGATTAGTAGGTTTGCATCGATGAATATCCTCATTTATCGAACTCCTCTTCGAGGGAGATGTTTAATTCACCCGGTTTTGGCTCCTTTAGTCCGGGTGTGGCCCGTAACCTCTCCAGGTGGCTCTTGAGGGCGGATCTTAGCTCCTCGATGTTGACTTTCTTGATAGGTTTGAGGGTTATCCCATCCCCTACCTCGACGATGACTTCATCGCCTTCCTCAATTCCTACAGACTCTCTGATGGCTTTTGGGATTATTATGTAGCCTTTCCTTCCGACCTTCAGTTTCAGAGTCAAACTAGTCCACCTAAAGTAAAACTGGTTAAACCAATATTTAATCCTTGTTCTTCTTGGCGCACATCAAAGCTATGCCTTTTCTTTTTCGTCGTTATCTCGATCCATTCACCCTATTCATAAGATAATTTTCCTTCTATACATCCGCCCAGTAGATTGATAAACCTTAAGATCCCGTTAGTTATAGGATTTTTCAGCTTACCTCTACCCCTTCACTTTATTAGTTCATCCACAAAAAAGAAACCAACCTACTGATAGGAAAGAAGATGGATGAGTACGCCATGTTTCACATAATAGACGCAGACCTAACAGCTATAGAAGTTGGACACAATAAGCGGGAGCATGGGACTGAAGACATTCGCCGGCAAACTTAAGGCCCGCTACCCGGAGGTGAAGGTGAGGTTCTACGAATGTGAGATGCACCGGGCAAACATATAGACGATGAAGCTTGGAGGGTGATGTCACACCGACACATCATTAATGGGAGGGGAAACTGAAGTGCACATTAAAATATCTCGGTTTATGATGCATCGTTGTTATTTATCTGGTCTGCAAAACTCATAGAAGCTCAAGGAGGAGAACTTCCTATTGAAAGGAAGATTGGGAGGAATCATGTTTAAATTAGAAATTACAGACGATCAAAGGAATCGTGGAGTAGTATATTCAAGTCGGGTGAAAGGTCAGAACGAAGCATAAGCGCCTCTATAACATGTTACCCTTCAGCGTTTAAGTTCATTCTCTGGCCGATTGTGAATGCCTCGCTACCTTTAGCCCTATTATCAATAATGACGCCGTTAAATTACCTCTCAATTGCCTTTTTTGTGATCTACCTTTCCGCATGGGCCTTTTTATCTTAAAAGGAAGACAGGATCGATGGATACTTCTCGCCCCATTGGCTCAGTTTATTATGGGATTAGGTTTTGTTTTGGGAATGGTTAAAGCCTTAATTCATAAGTGAAGAACCTCAAACTTAAAATTGAAGTGTTTGACGATGGAGTTTCTCCACATACGCCCGCATTACGTTCAGATGTAAAAGGCGTTTTATGTTAAACTTTCATATAGCGATTTATGAATGCTTTTTCTTTAATTTTGCCAAGAAGATATCCCGCATCTTTTTTGAATCTACATCAAGAATGGGGCTTTCGCTGATTATCACAGGTTTCATGTCGAGTTCTACTATTAGGGATGCTAGGGGTTCAAAGCTGGGTCCGTACTCTTCCTCATCCATGGTGTGGTGACGTTTCTCTCCCTTAGATGTGAATTCGATACGTGAGTAGTGGCAGTGGAGGTTTCTCATCGCTTTAGCTCCCAATCTTTTCTCAATCTCATCTAGCACCCTTCTAAAGTCATCCTCTCCCTTCAGCTTGCCGTCTTCTCTTGCATGTATGTGGGCCCAGTCTATAGTCGGCAGGGTATTCTCAACCTCTTCGCATAGGGTTAATATCTCATCTAAGCTTCCCAGCTGAGATTTTTTCCCTGTTGTTTCAGGTCCAAGTGCAACTCGGGATATTCCTAGAGAGTTAATCTCTTCCACAACCTCCTCCATCGCTTTTATGCATGTTCTGAGGGCGTCTTCCGGTTCTCTCTTACCATAAAATCCCGGATGAAAAACTACAATATGAGCGTTCATCCAGTTTGCTGCTGTGACGCACGCGATCAGACGCCTCTTACTC
This sequence comes from uncultured Candidatus Bathyarchaeia archaeon, assembly GCA_964499825.1. Lineage (GTDB taxonomy): Archaea > Thermoproteota > Bathyarchaeia > Bathyarchaeales > B26-1 > B17-G17. Next base: position 2,088 of record CAZCOP010000007.1, on the reverse strand, counting down.
TTCTCAATGGTTTCCTCATCGCCGCAAAGGTTAATGAAGTATGACCCATGCATTGAAAGCCAAACATCATACTTTTCAGCTGCAAATCCAAGCTTCTCCGCGTTTTCTCTCTTAATCTGAGGCTTAAGACCCCACCGGACAGCTTGATACTCAAAGGCGTCAAGCCCCTCCTCATGAAGATACCGGGATATCTCGTCAATCGGCCATTTGAGCCTTTTAAAAGCGGGAGGAAAACCGGCTGGTCCAAACCTCGGTCTATCAGCCATAATTAATTCACTTCCTATTCCCATTTATACGTTGTATTGGATAAAATTTAGGGTTGCCCCATAAATTGTTTTCCCAGCTGCATCTAAAGCTTATCTTATGGGGGGACAAGCGCTGTCATAGGTGTGTTATCAGCGGATCTATCTTAGGTCTAAGAAGAGGGGCTCAGGCAGGCTCTGATACGCAATGGACAACCTTGCAAGGGGGAGCCTCGTAATCAAGCTTGTCAGGTAGACTTATCGGAACCGTTAGGTCTGAAGAGTATATAAATTCTCACCTTCCTCAAGGGTTAGGTATCCCTATCAAGGATTGGTTTTAGAAGCTCAGGGAAGCTCAGGGAGGGTTACGGGCTCCTCAGCCTTCTTAGCCAAGAACTCAACAGCCTGGAGCATATTCTTCAATATGCTCAAGAGGGAAAGCATCAAGAAGACCCCAAGGATAGCCTCAAAGTTAACGGTGAAGCGTATAACCATCCCGGCAGCTGCCTGTAGGTTCTGAGGGGGCGTCATTGTGAAGGTCATAACGCCGCCATTCGTCACGATCACCACAGATATCATGGAGACTATGGCCCTAGCCATGCTCAGAGCGTAACGGAAGACTGTCCCGTCCAAGAGCTGGATGGCAACCTCAAAGGCGACGAATATTGCAACAAGGTGTGGGATTCCCATCCGACCAGGGGGGAAGAAGGCCTCTAACTCCCTACTGACACTCGGCATAAGGAGTGGGATCAACAACTCCCCGCCCATAATGAAGCCCCATAAGGTAGCCCTCAGAACTCTCGGCAGAATTATACGCATCCACTCTCTGATCGTCCTCTCCCTCTCCTCAGCCATATGGGAACCTCCCAACCTCCACATGCCCGAATATTGGGTTCTCTATCGACATCTCTATGTAACCTGACATTGTGAACCTCTCAGGCTTCTCTATTATAACCCATATGGAGTCGCTGAATGATGATTGGTGTGGAGCATTGATCACCCTACTCCCCTGGCCTAGGTATTCACCCCTATCGTTGTAGAGTCTTATCGTTAATAGACCCGTTACGCCTATTGGCGAGTGGTTCTCGAAGCCATAATCGATCGTGAGTATGTGGTGGGTGAGGTTGAAGTGGTAGGTTATCTTGGTGATGGAGAAGCCGCTGAAGGGAGCACCCCAATAGAAGGTCTGGTTCATCATCCCAACAGAGAAGGAGAGGGCGTAGGCGTACCTCAAACCGAGAAACGTATCAACCTTAAACTCGGCATCCTCAAATAGTAAGTTCGTCATTCTAGAAATTAAATCGGCGAGGTCTAATGTGACGTTGTGGAGTTTTATCGCGAGCTTACCCCTCCCCACACGCTCTATGATCGTCGTCCCCCGTGAGATTACCGAGTCCTCACCGTCCCTAACCACAGTCGTTATGTTCAGGTCTGAGATGTCATATTGCCCAGTGTTGTTGATGAGTATCGGGAAGGATATTCTCATCGTCCCGTTCACAACCTCAATCTCGGGGTTTCCCAGCCTTATCCCCTGATTCACAACTATAACCTGTATCATGGAACCTACCGCTGAGGCTAGGAAGGCGAAGAGTATGAGCATTGATAAGGTTATGCACCAACCCAGCGCCCTTATACTCTGCCTCATCTAGGTTCCTCTCTTCCAAGCCCCAAACCGATGCCTAAATGGCACATTATGTTATATCTCACTCTTCTCGGCTTCCTCTTCAAGTTGGGCTGTAACCCTCTCCTCACCCTCTCTCCTCTCGGAGGTTATGGTTTGAACCCCTCTCCTCGTTAGGATTGAACCCACCCAACCCATTATACCGAGGTATAAAGCCCTTATCGA
>CAZCOP010000006.1:0-28862 GCA_964499825.1 uncultured Candidatus Bathyarchaeia archaeon | reverse complement strand
AGGTTGGGAGCAGTTTAACGGTAGACGGCTCCGATGTCCCCCTTCAACCCTTCGTCTCAGAGGTCATCCGTAGAACGGTCCTAGGGATTGTCTCAGCGCTCAAAGGGGTCTCAATCAAGGGGGACGAACACGTCCACATCGACGTCCGCTCGAAGGGGAGCCGTTAGGGAGGCCGACGGCTGGTTAAATTGAAGATGGATAAAGAAGAAGGAGAGGATTGTTAGGTTTCCCCTCTTATCAGCGATGTTGAGGTATTATACGAGTTCTATGAACCTTCCGGCACCCTTCGAGAGGGCCTTCTGGTAGGCTAGGTTCGCCGTGACGGCGTCTTGTATCGCCAGACCGGTGGATGTGAAGACCGTTATTTCTTCATCCGATGTTCTCCCCTCCTTCAAGCCAGCGACAACCTCGCCTATGGTGGCCCATATATCCTCCTTACTCAGTAGGCCCTTGCTGAATGGGACGTTTATCTCCCCGCCGTGGGATGCCTGCTCCCAGTCGTCGACCACTATCTTCGCCCTCTTCAGTATGGCCGGATCGAGCTCCTCCTTCCCGGGTGCATCCGCCCCTATGCAGTTGAAGTGTACGCCCTCGTCAACCCACTCATTCATGACTAGGGGCTTCCTTGAAGGGGTTGCCGTAACTACTATGTCGGCTTCCTTAATGGCGTCTTTAATATCCTCAACCTGAAAAATGTTTTCGATCTTATCCCCGTAGGTATCCTTCATCTCGGAAACGTAGGATTCGCAAGCTAATTGATTTATATCGTAAACTCTAACTTCCTCCAGACTGCCATATAGAGTAAGTAACGCCATCAACTGGGTTCTAGCTTGAGTGCCAGCTCCGATGAGACCGATAACTTTTGAGTTTTTCCTTGCTAGGTATTTGGCGGCTATCCCCCCGGCTGCTCCCGTCCTCATGGCTGTTATGTAAGTTCCCCCCATTACTGCCTTCGGCGCCCCACTCTTCGGATCTACGAGCACTATCGTCGCCATCACGGTTGGCAGTCCATACCTTGACGGGTTCTTTGGATGTGAGTTTACAACCTTTACGGCTGCTATCTCCATTCTCTCTAGGTATGAGGGCATAACCCTCAAGTCGCCGTCGTACTTGGCGAAGAAGAGGTATGGTTTGGGGGGCATCTGAACCCTTCCCAACCCCTTCTCCCTGAATGCCTCCTCAACAACATCCATAACCTCCCCCATCGAGAGGAGGGGCTTAACCTCATCATCCGTCAAGATGAGGGTCTTCAACATCTACACCACGTTAGAGTCTATCAAGGCTCCTAAAATAACTTTCTTGAAGAGAAGCGAGCCATGTCTCACAGTCTCAGAGCGGCTGAACCTGTGGAGCGTAAAGTTTAAGGGTTAGATGACCAGATGCTTACTTGCATCTGGAGGGTTGAAGCCGTTAATGGGGGTTAGAGGATGGTTCTCAGCCAAGCGATCGAGAAGAGGATGCAGGTACTCATATCGATGAGGGGGTATAAGGTCCTATCAAGGGAGGATGGTGACGGCGAGTCCTACCTAACGGTTGAGGCTAGGGAGGGTAAGAAACTGCTCATGTGGGCCCTCGAAACCGGTGAGACTCTGAGCAACGAGCATATCAACAAGTTGGTCGGGAGGATTGAGGAGGGAGGCTTCGATGGGGGGATAATAATCGGAGCTGGCAGGTATGCGGAGTCTGCGAGGAATGAGGCGCGGAAGCGTAGGGTGGAACTGATCTCCACAGACTTTCCCGTACTAAACCTATTCGAGCATGAACTCGTCCCTAAACATGAGATACTAACCCCGGAGGAGAGGGAGGAGGTCTTGAAGAGGTATAGGATAAAGCCCTACCAGATGCCGTACATTAAGGCTTCAGACCCGGTTGCTAGGGCTATAGGGGCAAAGCCCGGTGATATACTCAGGATAATTAGGAAGAGCCCCACAGCCGGTAGATACGTCTCGTACAGGTATGTGATTGAGGGCTGATAAACCCCGAAGGTGAGGCCCTCCAGATTTAGGTTATTAACCCTCCCCCCGCCTCCTCTCCTCCCTAACTTCATACAGTATGACGAGGGCCTCACCGAGCGGTATGCCGAGTTTAGCGGCCAGCTCCCTTGCAGTTATATCCGGCTGCTCGATCAGGATCTTCTCGGCGGTGTAGGCTTTATGGTGTGGATACATGACCATTGCGTGAACAGTCTCCACAAGGATGCTCCAGAGCGGGTTGTTCAGGTAGGCATCCAAGTCTACACCCACGTAGACTCACCCTCCGTCGAGAAGCAGATGTAGCTGGACGTTAATGATCTTTCACGTTCATATTTAAGCTCTATGGAGCAAGGATTTAAGCCCGAGCTCGTTAACGCCAAGAACACCTCCCGTACATGCCCAATATGTGGCGAGATAAACAAGCTGAATGGGCAGGTATTCAAATGCGGAAGATGCGGCTTCCAAGCGGATAGACACCTAACAGCCGCCTGGAATATAGCCGCAAACATCCCATGTGGAGTGCCTCACCGTTGCCCTGAAAGCCCCTAATGAACCTCTCAATAAAGGTGAAGGGGAATGGATGAAAATCTATGAATCCCACAATGGTTTCATAAAGCTTATTAACCCGATCGTAAGTTATCCATTATTGGAGGACACCTAAAAGGTGCAACATGGCGTAAGGCGTGTAGTCCTAGATGTATTGAAGCTTCGTGACCCGCCTCTGCCTGAACTTGCTATGCGCCTGAGTTCTATACCCAACATAGATGGCGTAAACATATCCCTAGTTGAGATAGACCAGAACACCGAGAGCGTGAAGATAGCGATAGAGGGGCGCAACATCAATATAGAGGAGATACGGAAGTTGATGAAGGATTATGGGGCTGTGATACACAGCATAGACGAGGTCGTCGTCGGGAAGAAGATAGTCACCATGTAAAAGAAGAGAGGGATGCAACAACTCCCAGAGTGGTTAACAAAGTATGGAAACCCTGAGAGAATTCTTGAGCAAGATAAAGCTTTACATGCAAGTTACGCACGTCAGCGATATAGCGAGAAGATACTTCATAATGAACGGCTTCGACGGCTCGATGACTGTGCTAGGAGTGATTCTAGGCGCATGGATAACCGGGGTTAAAGACCCCAAGATAATAGTCATGACTGGCTTCGGGGCCTGTTTAGCTATGGGCATATCTGGGTTCTTCGGGGCCTACGTCACAGAGAAGGCTGAGAGGAGGAGACAGCTTAAGGAGCTTGAGGAGTCGATGCTTGAGGACCTCGACGACTCCCTCTACCGGAATGCTTCGGAGTTCGCCCCAGCTTTGACAGCGATAATCGACGGCTTATCCCCAGCCTTAACGGCCGCCATATCGCTGGTTCCCTTCATCTTCTCCATGTTCGGGATAATCCCGATCTTCAACTCATACGTAGCGTCCTTCATTTTGACCTCCCTGACTTTATTCTCAATGGGCATATACCTAGGTAGGGTTGCGAGAGAGAACATCTGGCTCTACGGAATCCAGATGTTGATGGCTGGCTTGGTCATAACGATAATCCTATTCCTACTTGGGGGGTTTGCGTAGCGTTAAGGAGTGCGATGAGGCTTCGAGGGTTGTAGGTGAAGGTTTCACCGGTTTGAGCACCTCTCATACTTTGAGGAGTTCCTCCTCGATGAAGGGGGATGTCGACATCCCGAAGACCATAAGGCTCCTCGAGGCTGTCGGCTACGATGGGATTATACACCCGGAGCACCTCGGCGTGGCGGAAGCTGGAGGGGACCCCCCAAGCCGAGGCTGTGAGTTACTTAAAGAGGCTTGTGGGGTTTAGGTGGCCCAGAAGGGCGAACTCTCCCTCATCACCTTGACGAGCTCTCGTAGGGTCTCAACCTCATCTGGGGTGAGCCTATCCATGAACTTCTCCATCAATATCTTGGCATCCCGCTCCGGAACTCTAACGTAGAGTACATCCCCCTCATCGAAGTGGCGCCCAACAATGGGCTTATCTATCGAGATCGCGACCTGCCTCCCCGCCTCAGCCTCAGGTATAGCCTCCCCACGATCCTGGATCTGAAGTATCTCCCCGATCTCACGTCCATCCTCCCTGACCAGCCTCACCCTAGGCTTTATAACCCCGGCTAAAACCTCAACCCCGACTATGGCTGGTTTGGCCCTCCTGAATATGTAGCCCGGTAGAACCATGATCTTCGCCGGTTTAACCAGTCTATCGAACTCCTCCCTTATTCTGGCCTCCCTCTCACTCCTCATCCACTTTAGGTAGTTGTCTATTAGATGGTAGATCACGTTATGCCTGAAGATCGGTATCCTTCTATTGTTGGCCTCCTCCTCGGCGTCGGGTAGGACCTTAACGTTGAAGGCTAGAACGACTCCGTATAGGGGTTCCCTCTCCTTAACTATGGCTGCCTCGGTTATATCCCTCTTAGAGACATCGCCGACATCGGCCAGCCTTATCGGCACGCCGTTCCTCCTCAGGCTTTCAGCTATCGCCTCAAGTGACCCTAGGGCGTCAGTCTTTAAGACTATGCCCTCAAGGTCCGTTGTTATCCTTATCCTCTCAACCTCCTCCGAGACCTCACGGATATACTCATCGATGCTGCCCCCCGGAGGAACCACGTAGAGGGGGGCTCCAGCAACGGCGTCGTCCAAGTTTGGAGCCGCTATCTTCACGCCAGCCGCAGCTGAGACCATCTCGACCGATGAGAACTTGTCCCTAGGGTCCCTTATCTCATCTAGGGGTTTGGGGAGTAGAACCGCTCTAATGGTCGTCACGATCGGCTTAAACTTCCCGCCTAGGACTATAGTGTCCCCCTTCCTCAGGACGCCGTCATATATTATCACGTTTACAGTTACGCCTAGACCCGGTTCCTCCTTAACCTCTAGAACTGTGCCCTTAGCCGGTCCCTCCGTAACCTGTAGGCGGCTCTGAAGGTACTGCTGGGTCAGGCCGGTCAAGACGGCTACCAGCTCCGGGATCCCCTCACCGGTCTTCGCGCTCGTCGGTATAATCGCGACGGTCCTTGTGAAGTCGCTTATCCTGTCGAACCTTTCGGCCCTGAACCCAAGCTCTGAGAACTTCCCTATTATCCGGTATAGATGCTCATCTAGGGTCTGCCTAACGTAGGGATCCTGCTCCCTGTAGGACTCCAGGAAGGGGGCGTCGGGCTTCGGCTTCCACCCAGGGATCCGGTCGATCTTGTTTGCCGCTACGAGGAAGGGGGTTCTGCGGGACTTGAGTATATTTATACACTCATATGTCTGGGCCTCAAAACCCTTCAATACATCGATTACCAGGATGACTATATCCGCTACCCCCCCACCCCTCCTCCTAAGGTTTGCGAAGGCTTCATGTCCCGGGGTGTCAACGACGAGGAGACCCGGTATTTTAACTCTACCACCAACCCTCCTCAGTATGGGCTTCGATATCTCGTTTAAGGTCTCAACTGGGAAGAAGCTGGCCCCTATATGCTGGGTTATACCTCCAGCCTCCCTAGCTTGGACGTTACTCCTCCTTATCTTATCTAGAAGCAGGGTCTTACCCGTGTCGATTGGCACCCGACAAGCGGTTACTCGCCGGGTCATGCCCGAGAACGCAGACTATCGGCTGTCTGATGGGCAACTTACATTCCCCCTTCTAGGTGTATTCCCCTAAAAAGATGGGAGGGGAACCTATTTAACTTTCCTCAACCAAAAATCTTTCGTCTAGACTCGTGGCTGATGTTTCCCGGAGGTTGGAGGGTTCAGGTTTGCCCTACATGGGCGGCTACATCGACCTCAGGAGCGCCTTAAAGGACTACCTGAAGGAGCATGGGGTTACCTTAAGGGAGATACTCAACGCCATGGATGAGGATAAGGATGGGATAATTGAGGCTTTGAGGAAGAGGATACACCTGACGGAGAGGCAGTGTAAGGCTTTGGAGAGGAACCTGTCGAGCAGGGAGTTAAACCTCCTACTCTTCGTCGTGCAGGTCTTCTACATACTCAACCCATCAGGGTTGTATAAGGGGATGGTCATCGAGCCCACGGTAGACGATGTGTTGTATGGAAGGAAGGTCACATTTGAAGGGTGCAAGATGATCCTGAAGGCTCTGCGGATACCGACGGGGAGCCTAGATGAATAAAAACCAGCAGCCGGGATATTGGTTAGTGGATCTCCACCGTATCCCCATCCATCAATACGTGGTTCGCCCCAACCTTCTCCCCCGGATACTTGGCGCTTGGCCCCCAAATACGCGCATACCTAAACCTCTTAAATAGTTCACTGTGGAGTTTCTCGGCGACCTCTATAACCCTCGTACCTCTCTTAACCACAACAGGGACCCTTGAGGGCTCTCTACTCGAAGGCTCCTTGGAGTAGACCCTAATTATCCCAAGCATCTCGAAGATTAGCCTTCCAACATCCCTCAGTCCCCTGCCATCCTCACATGAGACCATCAGGGTCCTAACCCTCCCACCCACACACTCAAGAAGCTCCTTAAACCTCTCTCCCGCTTCTGGGATGTCGGCCTTATTGGCGATGAGTAACGTTGGCTTATAGACAACGCTGGCGAAGAGGGCGTTCTCAATGTCGTCTAGGCGGACCTTTCCGGTTATCCTGACGATGGCTGAGTTCACCCGGTAGCTGTTGAGCAGCCGTCTGACATCATCCACTGTGCAGTCCGTTAAAACCCCTCCACCGACAACCCTAACCGTTGAACCCATCCCTTGACGGGTTATCTCAACATGCCCCTCCGGCTCCTCCATGAGTATATCAGCCTTCTCAAGCTCAGAGCTGAGCATCTTGAACTGCCCGACGGGGTCGGATGAGAGGTCGACCATGAGTATCAACCCATCGGCGTTCCTAGCCATGCCTAGGATTTGGGGGCCATGCATCCTGCCCTCAGCCGCTCCAGCCTCGAGTGGTGGAGCTTCGATGAGCTGGAACTGTATATCCTCGTATGGTAGCATGGCTGGTACAGGCTTAAGCGTGGTGTATGGTATAGGGCTCACCTGGGGGTTTGCGTTCGTCAGTGACGCCAGTAGGCTGCTCCTCCCAACGTTCGTTGGACCCAGAATAACTACCTGCCCAGCCCCCTCCTTCGGTATCGAGAAGAAATCTCTCCTAGCCCTCTTCCTCTTGGCCTTCGACCTCTCCATCTCCCTCTCAAGGGCCACTATCCGCCTCTTGACGTTGGCTATCAGTTTACTTGTACCCTTATGCTTAGGGACTAGGGATAGGAATTCACGCATTAACCTTATCTTCTCCGGAGTGGAACGGCAGGCCACAACCTGGGCCCATTTAGCCTTAGCCTTCGCCGGAAGGTTTGTAACCATAACTTATACCCAAGTAAATACTAAACCTTGAGGCTTAAAAAGTTAGAACCAACCCAAACCCTTTAATTTGCTTAGGTTAATCTGTACCTGAAGGGAGGGTCCAGTTTGAAGGGTATGAGAGTAGTCTTCCCGGAACCCCTGAAGGTTGAGGTTGAGGAGTTCAAGGTAGGTAGGCCCCGTAAGGGTGAGGTCCTGATAGAGAATGAGGCAACGCTGATAAGCACCGGAACCGAACTTACGATACTAACCGGGGATTTCCCCAAGCCATCAGCATGGGCGAGATACGGCAGATACCCCTTCAGACCCGGATATTCAAGCGTCGGTAGGATAATAAAGTTGGGCCCGAAGGTTGAGGGGTTCAATGTTGGGGATAGGGTGGCAGCCGATACTCCACATGCAACCCACGCCATTGTCAACTCGGAGAGGATAATCAAGGTTCCGGAGGGTGTAAGCCCGGAGGAGGCCTCCTTCCACACACTGGCCGCCGGCGTGATGAACTCGGTCAGACTTGCGAGGGTCGCACTGGGCGAGTCAGTCGTCATATTCGGCCTCGGACTGCTCGGCCAACTGGCCGTAATCTTCTCGAGGCTCTCAGGCGGCTACCCAGTTATAGGTGTAGACCTAGCTGAGAAGAGGCTGAAGCTAGCTGAGCTGTCTGGGGCTACGGCTACGGTTAAGGGTGGAGACTGGGAGGGAGTCTATCAAGCCATCAAGGAGCTCACGAAGGGTAGGATGGCCGATAAGGTCTTTGAGGTAACCGGTGATCCATGCGTGATCCCGAACGCCATAAAGGCAGCTAAACGTCAGGGTTACCTAATAATCTTGAGTTCACCTAGAGGTGAAACCCTACTGGACTTCCACGATGAGGTTAACAGCCCGAGCAGGATCATAATTGGCACCCACTTCTCCAGCCAACCCAGCTTCGAGACCCCCTACAACCCATGGACTAAGAGGAGGAACACCGAACTCTTCTTCGACCTTCTATCGTCTGGCGTATTGAGGATCAACCACCTCATAACGCATAGGTACAGGCTGGATGAGGCGGAGGAGGCCTACAACATGCTCCTAGAGGACAGGACGAGAGCCCTCGGGGTGATCTTTAAGTTTGAGTAGCCCCTGTCACCACCATCCGGAGACTGGCAGAAACATAACCTTCATCCTTTTAGAAGTTGTAAATCTCTCCTCTTGAGGGGAGGAGTTGGGTGGGTAGGGTGAGAGTTGTTAAGAGAGCCGCCGTAACCACCCTAACCCTCGATGATAGGCTCATCCTCGAGGTATCCGGTGAGAGCCTCGAGAGGGTTAGGTTTAAGGTTTCCTCCTCCAGTGAGGGGGTTGAAGCCGAAATGGAGGCTGAAACCCTCCTCTACTTACTCGATAGACTCCGGTTTATAACTGAATCGGTAATCTCGGAGTTGAGGTAGAAGAGGTTCAAGGTGGTTGGCGATCAGCTCCTCCTATTCGGCGGCCTTCTCCTCGAAGAACCTCCTAAGCTCCTCCAAGCGGCGCCTCACGCCATCCTTAACGAGCTCGGAGACCGAGGAGTAACCGTGCCTACCAGACTTAACGATCTCCTCACACTGGAGGTATAGGTCCTCCGGGAGCCCTATCATCCGGTACTTCTTCCTCGGCAAGGTTACACCCCGCAGACCGGATTACCAAATTCAGATAATCCGTTATTAACTAATCCTTAAAAATCTTATCCGGTAAATCCCAGCTTCATAAAGGCTTAAGGGTTTAATATCAGCGATATAAGCCACATCGGGATGTCTCCGAGAAACACGGATGATGCGAATCCGAGAGCCAAGAAGACGAGGAACGGTATTGTGGGGGAGACCCAGACCTCCCGGACCGCCCTGTCCCTCAACCGTGAGGCGGCCTCACAATCCCCATCCTCCCTAAGCATGAGTGGTATCCTAATCCTGCGAAGCACCCGCCCCCTAGAGCCGCCGGATCCAACAACCTCGATCCGTTCAGCAAGATGCTGGAAGGGTGGACCCCTAAAATCCTCGATGTCCACCTTTAGGCAGCATAGGAGGGCCATGAGCTTCCTCCATGATGACTCCCCCTCAAAACCATCGAAAAGGCCGCCGCCCGATATGAGCCTCCTAACGTTACTCGCAAGGATGAATGTGGGAATCGATGCCGAGAGCAAAATAGAGTTTGAGAGGACGGATACCACAAATACTGGTTGAATGTAACCCAAACCGGGCTCGATGAAGCTCGGCTTGTCAGGCATTACTAGGGATATCATCAATAGGGCCTTCACATCGGCTCCTCCAAACAATCCTAGGTGGAAGAGGAGTAAGCCGAGTGTGAGGGAGAATGCGAAGGAGACCGCTAACGTTGTGAGGCCGCTGTATCCAGCGAGGTGGAGGGTCCCGTATAGGTTTAGGGCTAAACCTGAGATTGAGGAGGCCAGCCATAGTTGATCCCCGACCTCACGTTCCTTAACGTCCTTCAGGGCTCCATAGGAGAGCGGGGATATGGCTACCAGAAACCTCGCAATGTCCAGAGCCGTTAGGAGGGGGGATCCACCCATGATCCCATCCATCACCTTATCCACTTACAAACCTTATGTAACCACCCCTTGGATGGTGTGGATACAGCAGGTAGTGGACACTGAACCGGGATGACTATTAATTTAATAGTTTGAAGTCTCCATACCTTCTTTATGGAGTATATCGCTAGAGTTGAGGTAAGACTCAAACCCGGACATTCAGATCCTGAAGGTGAGACGGCGAGGGAGTCCCTTAGGGAGCTAAACTACCCGGTTAGGGAGGTTAGGGTGAGTAAGGTTTACGAGATACGTCTCGACGCGTCCTCCCTAGATGAGGCTGAGAGGCTGGTCGACGAGATGTCTAGGAGGCTTCTATCAAACCCTGTTAAGGACGATTACACCTTCAAGGTGGAGGAATCTGGACGGTGAAGGGTTCATTTTATATCAGGAGGGACCTACCCTTCGAACTTTACGAGGTGAACATCCTCGAGGCGGATGATGGGGACCTACTCAAGATAAGCGATGAGATGGGTCTAGCCCTAAACCTGGAGGAGATGAGGGCTGTAAAGGGATACTTCTCCGGTATTGGTAGGAACCCAACGGATGTTGAACTCCAGACCATAGGCCAGACTTGGTCGGAGCACTGCTACCACAAGACCTTCAAGGGGACGATAATAACCCCTGACGGAACAGAGATAGATGGCCTACTTAAAACCTACATAACTAGGGTAACCTACGAGTTGAACCCGCCGTGGTGCATCTCCGTCTTCGAGGACAACGCTGGAATAATCAGGTTTGAGGGTGAATATGCCGTAGCTGTGAAGGTTGAGACCCACAACCATCCATCTGCGATAGAGCCCTTCGGCGGGGCTGCAACCGGTACCGGTGGGGTTATAAGGGATGTGCTCGGCGTTTGGGGTGATCCGATAGCCTGCACGGATGTCCTCTGCTTCGGTCCTCTAGACTACGACTACGAAAAACTCCCACAGGGAGTCAAACATCCTAAATACATCTTCAGAGGCGTTGTGGCCGGGATAGGTTGTTACGGGAATAATATGGGAATCCCAACGGTTAATGGGGCCATATACTTCGATGAGAGCTACACGGGGAACGTCGTTGTCTACTGTGGATGTATAGGCATACTCCCAGTGGAGAAGTATATAAAGAAAGCAAAACCCGGAGATATCCTCCTCCTCGTCGGCGGCAGAACGGGAAGGGATGGAATCCACGGGGTAACCTTCGCCTCCCTAGAGTTAACTGAGGAATCCGAGGAGGTTTCGAGGCCAGCCGTCCAGATAGCAAACCCGATAGAGGAGGAGAAGCTTAAGAGGGCGATAATAACCGTCAGGGATAGAGAGCTCGGGACGTCGATAACTGACCTAGGCGGCGGAGGCCTCTCAAGCGCCGTTGGGGAGACCGCTCACAAGTTTGGGTGTGGGGCGTACGTGGAACTGGATAGGGTTCCCCTGAAGTATCCGAACATAGCCCCGTGGGAGATATACATCTCGGAGTCCCAGGAGAGGATGCTGCTGACGGTCCCTGAGGAGAACCTGGAGGAGGTTATAGATATATTCCACTCCGAGGATGTTGAGGCGACGCCGATAGGCAGGCTCACAGAAGACGGAATATTAAGGATAAGCTATAGGGGGTATGAGGTTGCAAGGCTCGACGTAGGCTTCCTCTTCACCCCACCCAAGGTTAGGAGGTACGCCTATTGGAGGAGGAAGAGGATACCGGAGCCTCGATTCCCGGAGCCGAAGGACCTAACCGGATACTTGATGAAGATTTTAGCCTCACCAAACGTCGCAAGTAAGGAGTCCGTCATAAGGACATATGACCACGAGGTAAAGGGGAACACGGTCCTGAAGCCAATCTGCGGTAGGTATGAGGGCCCAAGCGACGCCGCTGTCATAAAGCCCCTAGACAACTCGTGGAGGGGCCTAGTGGTATCATGCGGGATGAACCCTGAGTATGGTAAGATCGACCCCTACTGGATGGCGGCCTCAGCCATAGATGAGGCCCTACGGAACAATACGGCCGTTGGGGGGAGGAGGATAGCTATCCTCGATAACTTCGTCTGGGGAAGCCCGGAGAAGCCGGATAGGTTAGGTTCATTGGTGAGGGCTTGTAGGGCATGCTACAGATATGCAAAGGGCTTCAGGGTTCCCTTCATATCCGGAAAGGACAGCCTCTACAACGAGTCACCCCTAGGCCCGGTCACGCCAACCTTACTGATCACAGCGGTCGGAATAATCCCGGATGTAAGGAGGGTGGTCTCGATGGATTTGAAGTCCCCCGGAGACCTGATCTACCAGGTGGGGTTAACATACCCAGAACTCGGAGGCTCCGAGTATTACAAGGTTAGGGGACTACTCGGCAGGACCGTCCCGAAGGTTAGGGTTAGAAGGTCAAGGAAGGCCATGCGCGCGCTGATTAAGGCCATGGACTCCGGCTGCGTTAGGGCATGCCACGACCTATCTGAGGGAGGCCTAGCCGTCGCGGCGGCTGAGATGGCCTTCACCGGGGGATACGGCGTGGAGCTAAACCTATCTAAAGTTCCAAGGGTTATGAAGGTCGATAGGAGCGACTACATACTATTCTCAGAATCGAATGGCAGGTTTCTGGTTGAGGTTCCTGAGAGCTCGAGGGAGAGGTTTGAGGAGGTCATGGATGGAGTTCCAGCCTCCCAGATCGGTAGGGTCAGGCGGGATAACACATTAACAATCCGAGGCTTGCGGGGTGAGGTTGTTGTCTGCGCGGGCTTGGATGAGCTGAGGGAGGCTTGGAGGAGCACGCTTGGGGGTTGATGCAGCGTTGGGTAGGGAGGATGTTAAGGTCTGCATATTGAGGGTTGGCGGAACCAACTGTGATGCGGAGACTAAGAGGGCCGTGGAAGACCTCGGTGTTAAGGCTGACATACTCCACATGAATCAGGTGGTGAAGAGGGGAGGCATCCTAGACTACGACGCCCTAATAATACCCGGAGGCTTCTCCTTCGGGGATTACGTCAGGGCTGGAGCGATCCTTGCGAAGAGGATCCTGATAAAACTGAGGGGGGATGTGGAGAGGTTCGTAGATGAGGGCAGACCTGTACTAGGCATATGCAACGGCTTCCAGGTCTTGGTTGAGAGCGGACTCCTCCCCGGATTTAATGGGATAAGCGAGTATCCAGAGGCAGCCCTAGCGACGAATATGCCCATCGGGTACCGTTGTAGGTGGGTATACCTTAAACACGAGAACGGGGGAAACTGCATCTTCACCAGGAAGATACCTAAAGGCAGGGTTTTAAGGATGCCGATAGCCCACGCGGAGGGTAGGTTTCTCCTCCCGAAGGATAGGGAGGACAAGTACCTAGAGAAGCTATACGAGAACGACCAAGTAGTCTTCAGGTACTGCGATGAACACGGCAGGTACGGGGAGGGTAGGTATCCAGTGAACCCGAACGGCTCCTTCCACGATATAGCCGGGATCTGCAACCCTGATGGGACGATCTTCGGCTTGATGCCCCACCCGGAGAGGGCCTACTACGGATGGCAGCTCCCAGACTGGACGAGGATGGGTGAACCCCAAATGTACGGTGATGGGAGGCTCATCTTCGAATCCATGGTCGATTACATGCTCAATAGGCTTTAGTTTTTCCGGATTCCTTCTTCTTCAAGTTTATAGTTTAACCGCTTTACCCTTCTCGTTCGACTCGTATCCGGCGAAGACCACCCTCAACACCTCCCTTCCAAACTCCCCGGTTGAGATCGGCTCCTTATCGCCGAGTATGCAATCGACGAAGTGACGGGTCATGTTGTAGAAGCCGTACTGGATGTTCTCCTCTATCACCGGGGAGGTCCATCCCCTGCTCATCGTAGCCTTCTCGACGACGTAGGAGTAGCCGACATCACTGTATATCTGTATCGGGTTTGAGTGGGTTAGGTTTATGAAGGCCATCCCCTCGCTCCCGTATATCTCGATCCTATCCTGCATCCCACCCTTCGTTATGTAGTTTGATTGGGCTATACCTGAGCCGCCTCCCTCGAAGCGCATCAAGACGACGGCGTAGTCTTCGCCCTCCAAGTCGTGGAGTAGATTTCCAAGCTCGGCGTAGACCTTCCTAACTGGTTTATCCATCATGTGCATTATGAAGCCGATTGGGTGGACAGCCATGTGGATCAGGACGCCTCCACCAGCATACTTCCTCTTCGTTGCGTATGGTGAGTGGCTCCCGCTGTGCTGCTCGCGGGCTTCGATGGCTAGGACCCTACCGAGGGCTCCTTCCTCTATCAAGCTGCGCATCTTGATCGTGGCTGGTGTGTAGAGCCAGTTCTCCCCGTACATTAATGTAACGTTCGACCTCTTGCATGCGCTGACCATATCCTCAGCCTCATCCATGGTTATCGCTAGGGGCTTCGTGCATAGTACGTGTTTCCCATTCTCAGCTGAGGCTATTGTTGTTGATGCGTGGAGGTAGTTCGGCACACATATATTGACCGCGTCTACATCGTCGCGTTTTAGCATCTCCCTGTAGTCGGTATACCAAGCCTTAAGCCCATACCTCCTAGCGAACTCCCTAGCGTGCCCCTCGGTTCTAGATGAGACTGCTACCAACTCGACATCCGGCATCCGCCTGTAACACCAAGCAAGTTTGTTGGCTAGGAAGCCGGACCCTATGAAGCCCATGCCAACCTTAACCATACCCACCCCAACCTAAGGGCTCATAGACAGGTAAGTTAGGTTATTCCCAAATAAAGCTATAACATGCTCCCCAACGGTGTAGCGGATGTTTTAATACCCATAACCGTCAGGTAAGCCCACCGGTTTGTTTTAGGATGAAGTATGAGCGATGACGCGGCGGGAGGTCTGGGTAACATGGCGACTGTGCAACCACTCAAGAGCTTACCTGCCGGTAGCGCTCCTAACCTATGTGGTTGCGAGGTTCCAGAGCTAGATCACCCGGCCTTCCCTAAGGGTTTTAACCAGGATTGGCGCAACCGAGACCTTCGCGAACTCGTTTACAACGCTGTCCGTTCCAGCTACCTCCTCAACCCCGGCCTCCCTCAGTATCTTGAACGCGTCTCCACGTAGTAGTGCATGTGACACCCCGACGAAGACCCTCTTGGCTCCCTGCTTCTTCAGTATCCTAGCCGCGTTTGCAGAGGTCTTCCCGGTGCTGATTATGTCGTCGATTATTATTACGTCCCTCCCCCTGACATCCATCTCCTTCTCGAATGTCGTTATCTCACCGGTGTAGCGGTTCCTCCTCTTCTTGAGGTAGTCGTACTCCGCACCTATCGCGTTCGCTGCGTTCTTTACTCTCTCTATCGCCAATTTTTCATCGTCCGGTGAGACTATGAAGGGGTTCTTCAACCCCTTCTTGGCGAAGTACCTCGCGAGTTCACCTGAGGCCGTGAGGTTAAAGGTTGGGATCGAGTACCTCCTCAATACATCCTCGTTGTGGACGTCCACCGTATATAACGCATCTACGCCGAGTTCCTCCAGCATCTCGGTTAGCATAGCTGAGCTTAGGCATTCTCCCTCCAGGTATCGTTCGTTCTGTCTGCTGTAGGCGAGATAAGGCGCGAAGACCTTTATGGATGAGGCTCCGAGATCCCTGGCTGTGTGGATGATTATGAAGAGCTCCATTATATGTTCATCTTGGGGTGGGTATAAGCTCTGAACTATGAGCAGCTCCTCACCGGATATATTCTCCTCAAACTTGAAGTAGAACTCGCCATCTGGAAAGCGTTTATACCTAACCGGGACCATGGGGGCGTCCAGCTGGCTGCTTATCTTCTTGGCAAGCTCAACAGAGCTTGGACCCTCAACTACCCTCACATACCCCTCCTCCTATCAACCTCAAACACCGAACGATTATGAGAATGAAAATTACATAGATAAAGCCTTCGGACTGGTTCTACACCCTTAACTTTAACTGGTTGAACCATAAATATTTGGTTGTCTGGGGGAGAGGGTGGATGGGCAGAATATTCTCCCTTGGGTATGCCAACTGGAAGAAGCTCGACAAGATGTTGAGGAGCCTCAAAGAGTATGGAGTCGAAGTCTTGGTGGATATTAGAAGGTTCCCCAAGAGCAAGAATCCGGAATTCACCGGTGAAAACCTCATGGCGGAGCTCCCCAAACACGGCATAGAGTACAGGTTCATGGGCGACCTCCTAGGGGGTTATAGAAGGGGAGGATACGAGAGGTACACCGAAACCGAGGATTACATGCGGGGTATAAGGGAACTCTTGAAGTTGGCTGAGGATGGGAATGTAGCCATAATGTGCCTCGAGGGGAAGCCGAAGTACTGCCACAGAAGGTTCATAATCAGAACCCTAGCAAAGCTCGGGGTTGAGGTGAAAGAGATCGAGAGGTGAAGCGAGGCTGGAAATATTTACCTACCATGAAGGAGAATAATTGAGGGAGCCCAATTGAAGTTTGGAGTCATGATATCAAACAGTGCTGGTTTCGTCGACTTTAAGACCGCCATCAAGGCCGCCTGCAGGGCTGAGGAGCTCGGCTACGACTCCGTCTTCTTCTCAGACCACTACATGACCCCATACTCTAGAGCTTGGTACGAGACTTATGAAGTCTTCACCCTAATACCATACATAGCCGCGAAGACCTCTAGGATCAGGCTTGGAACATGCGTTACGCCGATACCCTTCCGTCCCCCAGGTATGCTGGCCAAGATGGTCTCAACCATAGATGTACTCTCAGGCGGGAGGTTCATCTTGGGTGTTGGAGCCGGATGGGTTCAAGGCGAGTTTGAGGCTTACAGTAAGTGGGATGACCCGAAGACGAGGGTTGAGAAGACGGAGGAGGGTTTGAGGCTCATGATAAGGTTGTGGACCGAGGGTGAGGTTGACTTTGAGGGTAAATACTACACCGCAAAGGGTGCTGTTCTGGAGCCCAAACCCATCCAGAAGCCATACCCACCGCTCTGGTTCGGCACAACCAGGAACCGCATGTTAAGGTTGACGGCCAAGTACGGTGATGGGTGGATACCCTGGGTTAGGACGAGGGTTGAGGATTACAGGAAATGCGTCGAGAAGCTACGTAGGTACTCCAGGGAGTTTGGGCGTGAGGGAGCCATAACCTTCGCGTGTGTGATTGGGCAGGTTGCATCTGAGGGTTATGAGCCGACTATAGATGTCCCCCTCGTCACCGATTGGGCTGGGGCTGTTGAGAGTTTCATGGAGGCTGGATGCCAATATACAGTCCTGTGGTTCCACCCGAAGAGGTATATAGGCTTCATGGAGGAATTCGCTAGGGAGATCATACCCTCCTTCAAGTGAGCTTGGAGCGGCGTTCGGAGTGGTGTCTGAGTCTCCTCCCCCTAACTACATCGAAACATGAATCGACGAGGTCCACATAGGTCCTCTTGAACTTACCCCTAACCTTCAACCACTCCTCCTCAGCCTCAACTAGCCTCCCCACCGCCAGAAACTCGCAAACCTTGCTGAGGCTGTTGAATAGGGTCGGCATCTCCCCCCTCAGATATGCCACGTTCGCCCTCCTAGCCATGGATAGAGCCCTCTCAGCCTCCTCAGCGATTATGAAGAGGAAGCCAGCTATGTTGTAGTGCCATACAGCCTCAAAGTACCTCGAGGCCTCAGAGTACCTCTCAGCCGCAGCCTCGTAATGTTGGGCAGCCCTTAAGGGATCGCCGAGATGCCAGAGGCAATCCCCGGCGTCACGGTGGAACCCGCCGGAGAGGACTGGTTTACCCTCCTCCTCAGCTTTCTCAGCTGCTAGGTAGTAGCACCTACCGGCGTCCCTTAGACTCCCTCCCGCCCTGAAGTAGTCTCCGATCAGCTTTAGGTCCCTCGAGGTTCCCGTGAAGAGGGTTGGGTCTCCCTTAAGGGTTGAGTAGTACTCCCGAACCCTCCTGTCGCATTCTTGAACTAACCCCTCATCCCCTGAGTTCTTGAAACATCTGGCTGCTTTAATGTAGAGCAGTGAGGCCTCAAGTTTTTTGCCGTTCTCCCAGAGCTTCTCGGCGGCCCTCAGGTAACACCTCCCAGCCTCCTCGTTCAACTCCTTAAACTTCTCCTCTTCTCCGAGCATCCTGAAGTGTGCTCCAACCTTCCACAGCAGGAGGGCTGCCTCCTCATCCCTCCCCTCCCTCATGGCCTTCTGAGCCATCTCAGTCAATCTCTGTGAGCTTTCCTCCCCTGACAATTCGACTCAGGTAGGAGTTAAGGTTTGATCAGGTTAAAACCTTTATGTCATTTACGGCTTTATCGTGATTCTCCTTCAATATTCAAGATCAAAAGACTTAAGAGGAGTCTTCTCATTAGTTATTGAGGATGGAGGTTGGGGTTGACCTTTAAAAGCCTGAGGGGTTTCGGGAGGGGGTTCACCTCACTGGCCAGGTTCCTGCCGAGTGCCCGCCCTAAACTCACCCACGAGTCCATCTTAAGGGGTAGCATTCTCTTCTTGATACTGTTGCTGGCCTTCTCAGTTAGGCTGTTACCGATCCGTTGGGGGATCTTCCTATCAGAGTTCGACCCCTACTTCCAGTACCATGTGACCCGCTACATGGTGAATAACGGGGTCATCGCCTGGTTAAATTGGCATGACGACATGAGGTGGTACCCCTACGGCCACGACGTTGCTAAACACTCATATCCAGGCCTCCCACTAACAGCCTTCGCCCTATACAAGGTGCTCCAGGCGACGCTCGGCTCTTACGTGATCCCGCTCTACGACTTCTGCGTCTTCTTCCCGGTGATCTTCGGGACGCTTGCATGCTTGGCTCTCTACTTTCTTGGTAGGGATGTAGGCGGCGAGGCGGTTGGACTCTTAGCCGCCTTCCTCCTCGCCCTATCCCCACCGCACATACTTAGAACCTCACTCGGCTTCTTCGATGATGAGACTGTTGGAATATTCTCCATCCTCCTCTTCATGTGGGCCTTCCTCAGGTCACTGGATGGAGGGAGGAGTCAACGTGCGGCTCTGGGTTACTCGATCTCCTCCGGCCTGTTGCTCGGTTACATCTGCGCCAGTTGGGGTGCCTCCCTATACCCGATCGCCATAACCGCATTCTTCACGTTCATCTTGATCCTGACGGGTAGGTATGAGAGGCGTCTCCTAATCTCCTATGGTTTAACCTTCGGCATTGGACTCCTCATCGCGGTTAACGTTCCGAAGCTGGGCCTCAGGTTTCTAATATCCTCAGCCGTAGTCCCGGCTTTGGGCGTTCTAGGGATGCTATGCATATGCGAGGTTTTGAGGTACGTTAGGGCTACGAAGTGGAGGGTTCTATTCTTCGCATCGGCGATCTCATCAGCCGCAGCGCTGTATTATCTACTCCTAACATACAAGTTCATCCACCCGATAGGGAGGAAGTTCCTAGGTGTTCTGAATCCATCCCTCAGGTTTGAACAACCCCTATTCGCCTCAGTAGCCGAGCATCAACTGAGCGCCTGGGGAACCTTCTACTACTCCTTCGGGGTCGGCATAATCTTCTTCCCCGTCGGCGTCTTCTTCGCCGCCAGAGATCTCTCGAGGAGGAACCTCTACCTCCTCATCTACGGGCTCTCAGCCCTCTACGCGGCGAGCTCCCTAATCAGGCTTGAGATACTCCTAGCTCCAGCGCTATGCCTGCTCTGGGCTATAACCGTAGTCCGCCTGGTAGGTCCCTTCATAACGCTCCTCAAGGAGAGGACTCCAACATTCAGGAGGCGGAGGGTTAGGGCCTACCTTGGGAAGGAGTTCAGCGGCGTCATCTTGATCATACTCTTCCTCCTCCTAACCTTCACCTTCGTCACCGGCACCGACTTCATTAGGGGCCCGCAGGCTCAGGGTCCCAGGACGTTCCTCCACGCCTACTCCCCAGTCACCATGGCCGCTGCTAGCATGCCAATCCGCCCCAACGAGCCCATACTGGATTGGTATTACGCCCTAATATGGATGAGGGAGAACCTCCCGGAGGACGCTGTCGTCTGCTCATGGTGGGACTATGGCTACTGGATATCAATAGTCGCAAACAAGAGGACCCTAGCCGATAACGGAACTGGGAATATGACCCAGATAAAGATGATAGCGACCATGTTCCTGTCGAACGAGACAGAGGCAATCAAGATACTGAAGAGGTATAACGTTACCCACGTAGTAGTCTTCGTAACCTTCACAACCCAGAAGAGGTTCATCGGCTACGGGGAGGAGTCGAAGTGGAGGTGGATGGCGAAGATAGCCGGACTGAACGAGACCGAGTACTACAATAACAACAAGTGGACGGAGAAGGGGAAGCAGACGGTAATATACAAGATGATGCAGTACGGGATGGAGAAAACCCTGATGGGATACTCAACCATAACCCTAGAACACTTCAAGGAGGCAAGACTCCAAGGCGTAAGCCACGGTGGAATAACACCCCTCATATGCATATACGAAGTAGAATACTAAAAAGAATCGGCCCACTAGAGGGGCAAGAGAAGTCATGATCTAACTCAACGCTCCACGCCTCATAAGTGAAGGTGCGAATCAGGACGGTTTTGGAAGCGGAAAAAACTTTTGAAGCCTAAAGGAATACGTTGACAACCGTCGACGGCTGTCAACCATGAAGAACATAGGCCCTAAAGAGGTTTTGCGGTAGGCTCTTTTCTGGTGCGGGGAGTGGGATTTGAACCCACGCAGGCCTACGCCAGCAGGTCCTAAGCCTGCCTCCTTTGACCGGGCTCGGACATCCCCGCCCTCCCAATTATGAATAGTGATTCTAGAAGGTTATTTAAGTTTCACGTCTGCATATCTGTCATCTAATATCTAATACTTTGGTGGGGCGTACTTTATCTCCTCTATGGAGTTGATAGTAAAGTATAAAACCCTGTTCAATTTAAGGCGTTAGAGGATCAAACACGCGGGTGGGGGATGGGGTGAAGATAGGGCTCCTATGCCTCCCGTGCACGGTCAGAGCGGCCTACGATATAGCAACCAAATCGACCGAGGACGAGGAGTTACAGGAGAGGATAATAACTGAGTCGATCAAGTGGCTCATAGAACTGAAGAACATACGCGAGATGAACCCAACCATCCTAGGCACGCAAGTCTGCAGGATAGCTAGAAGGCTGACGGGAAATCCAGACCCCTTCCACCACCTGAAGGCCCTATCAAACCGGGTTGCGATGGAGGTAGCCCCAGCTTTGAAGAGGGAGATTGAGGCGGCCAGCAGCCCTGAGGAAGCATTCAGGCTGGCGGTGATGGGAGCCATATGCGGGAACACGATAGACTTCGAGGTTGAGGGCTACAAACCATCCCTAGAAGACCTGAAGAAGACGTTACGGGTCTGTCTGAGGGGAAGCCTACATGTAGACGACACAAAGACCCTGATGGGGAGGCTCTCAACCTCGAGGAGAACCCTATACCTACTAGACAACGCCGGGGAGATAGCCTTCGACAAGCTCCTAATAGAGGTCATAACGGAGAACTACCCAACCAAGATATGGGCTGTAGTGAAGGAGGCACCGGTTCTGAACGATGCAACCATGGAGGATGCGGAACAGGTAGGGCTCAACCGGATAGTAGATGTGGTAACGACGGGAAGCGACCACATAGGGCTAAACCTGAAGGAGGCATCTGACGAGTTCAAGTGGCTCCTGAAGGGGGCGGACCTGATAATAGCGAAGGGCCAAGGGTACTACGAGAGCTTGACGGAGGTAGAAAACCTAATACAGGCACCGATATGCTACATACTGAGGGCGAAGTGTAAACTCGTAGCTGAATCGCTGGGGGTACCGGTACAGACGAACATAGCCAAACTGAAAATATAAACTGGAGGCGTGAAGGAACCGTAAAGATGGAGAGATAGGGGTTAGGCCCTCCTGGGGTTCATCCTATCCCTGACATTCTTACCCTTATACTCCCTAGCCACGATCATGGTTGAGGTCAAAATAACGCTCGGCATAGACCTAATCTTCTCCGTTAGAAACTCCTCCAACTTCGGAAGCTCATCAACACGAACCTTAGCAATCAAATCATACTCCCCATAAATTATACTTACATCCAAGACCTCATCGAACTCGGCGATCTTCTTGCACAACTCCCTCTCAGAACCAGTGCTCACCTTAAAGAGTATGTAAGCCTTAACCGCCATCCCAACCACCCCAAGACACCCTAACATACGCATCCAAACATTTAAGGTTTCCCCAAAAACAGATGAACCAACAAAAAATAAAACTTAAATTACGGGCGACAACCAAATAAAAAGATAGGCCTCGGTGGCCTAGCCCGGTGGGGCATCGCCTTGGTAAGAAGCCCCGAAAAGGCGAGGGTCGCGGGTTCGAATCCCGCCCGAGGCTCCACATTCCCGGATCCGAACCCCTGGATGAACCCTCAAGAGCTCCTTTTAAGGATTCACCACATCTAAGTAATGAGATGACTGAGATACATAACTATTCCAAGATTCATAACTAGTCCACATAACTATTCCAATATTCTCACCATGAATTTACTTCCCAATATTTTGCTAAGTCTGGCCGATACGGAACTAGCCCTTTCAGCTTTCCCTTTTTCTTTGTCTACATTTTTATTTCCATACCTCTGTTCATATGCCCATCTATACCATTTGTGATGGTCATTGTTGTGATTCTCACCCATCATATCACCGAATAAATTCATGGTGAGAATCAATTAACAAAAAGGTTGTGAATGTAAGGTGCTTCCGTTATCTTCTTTCTTCTACGAGTTTTATGATCTCTCTACTTCTTGTTGGATTTAACGAGACCCTTTTCCCTCTTTTATGGAGGATTAAATATCCCTCGTTAACGAGCTGATTTATAGCTCTCCTAACCCTTCTTCCATTTCTTTTCACTTTCCTACCAAGCCACCTCATCAACGAATCGAGAGGAGCATACCTTCCACCCCAACAACCCCTCTTCCTTAGCTTATCTAGAACGATAATCTTGACCTCTTTCTCAGCCGAAGAAATCATAGTACACCTATAATACCATTAATAGTCAATATTTAAATACTTTGATATTCAATGGATAAGTAGTGGTTAAAGTGTCTGAGGTAAGGTACAAGGATCTAGGCGAGACCCTACTCGTAAAGATGTTTGGAAACTCCCCAAAGATCAGAATATTAGACATATTCATGGACAATCCGTACTTCGACTTCACAAAGAGCGAAGTCATAAGGGAGTTAGGTATGAGTAAGCAGACGTTCTACAAGTATTTCAAGGAGTTAGAAGATCTCGGCATCGTGAAGCCTACAAGGAGGATAGGCAGAGCAACCCTATACAAGATAAACAATGACCACCCGCTTGTGAAAAAGCTGAACGAAATAATAACAGAAGTATCCCAACAAATAGCTGAGCAAGAAGCTGAAAAGATGAAGAAGTCAGTTCCTGTAATTGAAAGGTAAGCTACCTACGCGTCTTCCCCTATGTGCATCTCTCTATTATTATTGGCAACATTAAACCATATCTTGAGGCTGTATTCTTGGGCAACTTCTCCAAAAATGCGGCGGTAAGACTGCCATAATAATTTCATCCATAATGTTCGGGCTTTATCACATTTATTACATCCAACCATTCTTCTCTAGACGACTGGTGGAAGTGTTATTCCAAGCGTCATATGCGTTCCATTCCTTCACAGCCGGGCTATTTCTATCCTACTTTTACTACAAAACCGATGGAAATCTTCTGGGGCCAGTAACATACCATTTCAGCTCTATCTTCTTCAACGTGCCATTTCTATGGACCGAAGTAACCTACATAACTCAAATCATCGCCCACTAGCTTTCATCAGCACTCAACCTAGTCCAAGTTTTAATTTTAAGACTCATCATGGGGGTCGGTGACAACTGGTTTATGCCCGTCGTAATCCAGATTCAATTTCCGTAGAAACCTCGTTATCGCCCTCCAGCCCTCGGTTGAGACCATGAATCTTCCTCAGCGATTCGAGGAACCGTCCAACATTGACCCCTTTAACCTTAAGGATGGTCTCCCCCTCCCGATCTAGGAACTCAATGGTTCCAATGTCGAGGAGGAGGAATACGCCCGGCCCCCTCTGGGTGGCCAAGAGCAGGGATGTGGCCATGGCGTCTGATACGTCCCGCACCCGTCCTCCCCTGATTCTAATCCTCGAAGCCTTAACATCCTTCATGGTGATTCGCTTGGATAGTTTACCTCCCTTGAAAACCTCTACGCCAGAACTTGAGATTACATATCTGAACCTTAACCCTGAGTAGGCTCTGTAGAGGCCTACTCCGATCATTAGAAGCGCTATTGGGTAGGTTTCGGAGGGCCAGAGAGCCATCAGGAGGCCGCCGAGCGTGAGGAGGGTGAGGCACGGCATGGAGATCGAAGGGTCCCAGAAGCTCCTCCTGAAGACGGCTTCCACGGGAATCCCTCCACACAACCTTTAGTGAATCCTAAAACTTTTATTTTTACCCGGGTGGGGGTCGGTTACCTCGATCGTCGATCGGAACCGGTTGAGGCTGCGGCAAGCATGGGAAACCTATTCTCCCGGCAACCTCGAGGAGCGTACATCTCCCCCCGGGATCATTATTCCCTCAACATTGAAGGTTATGTGACGCCTCTCTATGGCCGCAACCCTTCCAATTTCTTGATGACGTTTGAGTCCAGTTGAGTCTAGGGAATGATTAGAATTTAGACCTAAAATGGTGATGATCCCGAAAGATGCTTCACCAACTCTCTTATTCACAGCTTTCCACTCTCAATCAGGTCGATTATCTCCCATAAATCCCCAATCTTCCGACAGTTATATTCACTTATCATTCTAGGATTCTCCCCTCTCTCGATGAGTATAAATCTTATTCCAGCTCTTCTAGCGCATTCTGCGTCAAGCCAGTGGTCGCCTATGAAGACAGCCTCCTCATTGTTCACTCCTAGAAGGTTGAGTAGGTGGAGGGCGTTCTTTGGGTTTGGCTTCATCTCCTCAACGTAATCTCTGGCTACAACTGAATCTATGTAGCTTCTCAATCCAAGCTTGGCTAGGGCTCTCTCGGCATATTCCCGGCAACTATTCGTTATCACCCCTACCTTTAAGTTCAATTCCTTCAGTCTCTTGAGCGTTTTCACAGCGTTCTCCATAGGGTTTAAATTCTCATTTAGAGATTCGAGTTCAACACGGTTCATTATCTCGGCGATCTTTGTTAGGATATTTTTTATCTCCTCTTCTGTGAACCCTCTTTCCCGTAGGTTATTTACTGCAACCTTCACGATCTCGGAGATCAGCATATTCTCACTCAGCCTGTTCGGCGGAACCCTAAGCCTCAATAGGAGATCCATAATCTCAGTCCTCATCCTCCTAAAGTCTACTCTTGAGCTGATCAGAGTATTGTCGAGGTCGAAGATTACAGCCCTTAACTGCTTCATCCCTAATGAACCGCCAACCTTAAGCTCTCATACCCTCCCAATCAAAGACACCAAACGATCCACAATCAACTCTCCGAATCCAGGTTTAAGAGCGGATCTGGACTCGTATCCTCCCTCCTCGTAGGCTTCCCTAGTTATTATGTAGCCTATCCAACCATTTGTTAGCGTGGATATGACTACCCTCCTAGGCTTAGCTCTCCTCTTCACCTCTAAGCCAAGCTCGGTGAAGAGTTCACCGGGCACGGCGGCGAGTACTAAATCGCCAAACGCCATGACTTGAAGCTCACAGACTTCATCGATCGGGAAGCTACTGACCTCCTCTTCCGCTATATCCCTCAGTATGGTGAGTTCATCGCTTAACCTCCTAACCTCGCTGAAGTCTCCAGTCTTCACGGCTTCCTCCAGAGCCTCCTTTAGGGACTTCTCCTTCTCACTTATCATCCTCCCAGCCTCCTCCGGAGTAGGCATCTCCCTAAACTGGACCTTTAAAGCTTCGCTGGCAACCTTCACGTCTATCCCTGATGGTAATGGATGCATCATCCCCGTCATCCTTAGAGTGACTGACGCTAAGGCGACGCCTATCCTCTCAGCCTCCCGAAAAGACCTCTCAGAATAGTATGGCCTAACATCTCCAGATGCACCTTGAGTGAAGAGAACGGTTACACCCTCAACCTCCTCAACAAACCTCACAAAATAACCGGGATAATCGGCTGAGATCAGAAGATTTGCAGGTCCCAAAGTTACTGGGTGGCATGAGAAGTTCGTTAGGATGGCTATTGGATCACCCCTCAAACCCTCAAATCTGATAACTGTGAGATCAGGGTCTATTGTTCCCGTTGGGATGGCTGGCTTGGCTCTCTCCTCTATCAGCTTCGGCGGCATCCCCCACGTCTTGTATAGGCTTCTCAAAGCGTCTCTCATGCTTCCAGTGTCCATGATTAGGGAGCATACCCCCTCCGGGATGGGAAGCCTCCTATTATAGCTTAGTCCAGTTACCAAGCTTCTACCATACTTGACCCTAGCCTCCCTCAGATTCCTCGATGCCTCCCTTGAGATCTCCCTAACCCTCAAGCGGAGGTTCTTCAACCAGAGGTCTATAAGCTGCTTTTGCCTCCTCACTGGGAGGCTGCTGGCTGGGTTAGGCTTGACCGATGGACCTGAATGTGTATGGGTGCATCCGATCATGACGTCGCTCGGCTCTACACCGGTCTCCTCACTAACGATCTCCCTCAGAATGCACATCTCATCCCTATTCAGACCGAGTATATCTAGGGTTATTATGGCAACCCTCCTATCGGCTTCCTCAACCAAGAGGATCTTGGCGTATAGATCATCATGAACCCCATGTGAGACATCCATCCTCAGAAAGCCAGCCATAGGTACGCCGACTGGAGGAGTTATAATCCCCGAAGAGACGCCGACCCTAAAACCCGACAAGCCACATCACCACATCCTATATTCTAAACCTAACCTCGCTTAAAGCCTTAATTCCCCCAACCTAACCTCCACAAAAGTCCAAGAGACAACCGAAGACAAGCCAAAACGTCCAAATCTCATATGTAAGGAGGTTCATCTGTATGTATGGGAAGGATAAGGTTTCAGTCCAGCACCTCCACTACTTCCCTCCAATTATTTACTCAAATTGAATATTAAATCTTCTCTTCAGATTGTGTGATGGGAATATTAAAGTTTCAGGGGGTTTATCAAATCTTTAGAGGCTGGTATGATGTCTAGCTCATTGGATCTCGTTGAGGATTTGATGGTTAGGTTTGCCCACCAGACCGGGCTCTCATCCGGTTTGAAGCCTAGGCGTTACCTGTGGACTGATGCGTTTGCCGTTTGTAACTTTCTGGGACTCTACCTTCTGAGGGGTGATGAAAGGTTTGAGAGGTTGGCCCTTAAGCTTGTCGATCAGGTTCATTACGTGCTCGGTCGGCATCGTGAGGATGACCCTAGGAGCGGTTGGATAAGCGGGTTGGATGAGGGGGAGGGATGGAGGCATCCGACAGTTGGGGGCTTGAGGATAGGTAAGAGGCTTCCTGAAAGGGAGCCCGACGAGCCCCTTGACGAGGCTCTAGAGTGGGAGAGGGATGGGCAGTATTACCACTACCTAACTAGATGGATGCATGCATTGAATAGGGTCAGCCAAGTAACCGGCGACACAACCTACAACTTGTGGGCTATAGAGCTCGCGAAGAGTGCGCACTCATCCTTCACCTATAAGACCCCGGACGGCCGAAGACGCATCTACTGGAAGATGAGCATAGACCTCTCACGTCCACTGGTTACCTCGATGGGTCAACATGACCCACTTGACGGCTTCACCGTATATAATGAGCTTCAAGCATCAGCTCCGGAGGATCCTGCCTGGCCAACCCTCAACCGTGAGATTGAGGAGATAGCTGAGATCTGTAAAGGTATGAATTGGGCTACAAGCGACCCCTTAGGGATTGGGTGTCTCCTCTGGAACTCCTACACACTCGCTCGACTGGTTGGGGGTGGACACCTGGAATGCACAGATCTGCTGCTGGAAGTGCTGGATTCCTCCCTCCTCAGCTTAGAACTTTACCTATCAACCGAACCGTTGAGGTTGCCGTCAAGTATGAGGCTGGCATTTAGGGAACTGGGGCTATCTATAGGGCTTAAGGCTGTTAGGAGGCTCCAGAGGCTGGTTACAGATGAACCGAGGCTCTCAAATAATAGAGAACTACGATCAGCCGTCAGAAGCCTGACATACTACACATGGTTAACCGACGAGATCGAGGGCTTCTGGCTTAAACCGGTAAATAGGGAGAGCTACAACTGGAGGGAACACGAAGATATAAACATGGTGATGCTGGCAGCAAGCCTAGCCCCAGATGGATTCCTCGGAACCTAAGCAGGCTTAAATCTACCAGAATCTAATCTTGTTCGGTATCAATCCAGCCTAGGGCGGGATCGTATTGAAGAGAAAGAGAGCCGTCTTGTGATAGTTCCAGAAGGGTTCAATGGCTATGAACCGCCACACCCAAAGGCTATACCCGGCGATAGCTGCCGAAACCGTTACAACCCCGAAGAAAGATGAATTTCCACGATCGAATGCGTGAAGAGAGCCGTATGAAAAGTTGTTAGGAATGGTATTAAACTAAGTCCTAGGATCAAACCAACAAGTTCTTCATCTCCTCTTCCATGGACACACCTTCTTAGTTCAATTCTGAAATTGCTATATGCCACCGTTTTCCTTTTTCATCGGCTTTCCTCCGATTTTAAAACTTCAGGTTCCCCTCCTTTTCTGGCGATAGAGTAATAATCTCTGTTGTTGATTGTGGCCTTCTCAACTACGCCGCGATTCCAGAGATCATACAAGGCATCTCTTGCCCTATAGTCTGAAACCCCCAGCTCTACAATCACATCCTCCAGCGAAACCCTCTTCCGCTCTCTAATCAGTGATATTATCCTCTCCTCTAACTTCCCTCGGAAAGGTTTAGGATAAAAATCGAGGAGTGGAAGGAACATCCAAACACAGAGGATTTTTGATAGAATCCATAATGGGTTGTGCGGGTCGTTTTTTGTTTGTCCACTGAGGTAAAGGTGGATTTGTGCGAAGAAGCCCATATGATTAAGGGCAAGCATGACCGCAATGAAGCTGAAGAAGCACATGAAGGAGAGAAAGATCCTCCTTTTCTCATTGGTCAGGAAGTGGAATTGCAGGTTGAGTAAGCTTAATGAGACGATTCCGAGGAGGACGCCGATTATAC
>CAZCOP010000005.1:25313-29543 GCA_964499825.1 uncultured Candidatus Bathyarchaeia archaeon | reverse complement strand
CCCTTATCTCGTAGCTGTATACGTGTCCGTTCGGCTTGACGTAGTAGGCTAGGGCAGTCGTTAAAGCTCCGGTTCCGGTTCCAGCTTCTACAACCCGACTTCCAGAGTGTATCCCCGTGAAGGTTATGATCAACGCCATATCCTTTGGGTAGATTATCTGTGTACCCCTAGAGGACTTGAATACGTAATCCCTCAACATCGGCTTGAAGGCTACAAACTCAACATCCAAGCTGCTCTTTATCTTGGTTCCATACTCCCTCCCGATGAGCTCCCCAAGGTCTATAAAACCCTTATGGGTGTGGAACCTACCATACTCGGCCTTAACCAGGTATGTTCTCCTATCGTCTAGGAAGAGGAGGACATTATCCCCCTCATGTATGGTGTTGGAGTCTCCACAGCTCAATTCTCAACCTCCCCCGGAGGGGAAGATATTTATCGGTCTATAATCTTATCAACGGCGGGTGGTATATTAAGGTAGGTGTGGATATAATACTAAAGAGCAGTATCTCAGTGAATTTTTAAATCATCGGATAGGAGAATAGAATTTGTAAACCGGAGATGGGAAGGAATAAGCCGGATTGAAGGTATGGATTAGAGATGAAGGAAGGAAGGGAAGTAGCGAAGCTCATACTTCCATTCACCGTTCCATCGAGAGATAGGGGTGAACCCCTAAGGAGGGATATGGAGCTAGCCTCCATCTTCGCCCTAGCCGAGATAAATAGAGATAAGGGTGGGGGGTTAATATCGAAGAAGACCCCGGAGAGGATACACTTCCTAAGTGAGGTCTGCTACCCCCTCTGGCTTGTCCCCTGGAAGGATAGAGCTCTCCTCTTCGACGGTTTCGGGATGACAAAGTACTCCTTCTCCTTCCACGTAATCCCAGACGCAGGGGTATTCCTAAACGAGCTGAAGGGGAGCAGTAACAGATGCGAGACCTACCTAAACTTCCTAAGTAACAACCTAGACTACTTCAATACACCACTGGGAAGCGGGAGGAAGGTGATAAACGGGCTTGTAGCCGACCCAAAGTTCATCGAGGATTTCGCACCCTACCTAGATGAGGCCGTAAGTGTTAAAGGAGCCCTAGAGGGCAGGCTGATATTATCCCCTATCATAAATAGGGTCACGTTGAAGTCCCTGGTTAAGGGGATAACCTACTTCACGGACGCCCTAGAGAGGGACCTAAAGAAACTACAGTATATTATGGACACCCTGAAGGCGACTACCCAGAAGCATATAAGGGCCATAGAGGAGGGGAACGAGAAGATCCAGAGAAGGTTCGAGCTGGAGATAAAACGCTTCCACGCCAGAACCGAGAGGAGGATAGAGGAGTTGAGGGAGGCTTACAACAAGAGGATAGCCCGAGTCACGAGGAACGGTGAACTACAGGTTAAGAGCCTACAGGAGAGGAGGCTCAGGCTAGAGGAACGCAGGGACCACCTACTCGACTACTCGAAGAAGTGCGAGGTCGAGATATCATCCTCAAAACTCCGGAACGACGAGGATGAGCTGGCCTACTGGAATCAGGAACTTGAGAGGTGTAGGAGGGAACTCTCAGAGATAAACAAACGCTTGGTGGATATCGATAAACGGATCAGGGGGATCGAAACCTCAAAGTCGATCCAGATATCCAAGATGGAGTCAAGGCTTAAGGCTCAGATAGGGAGCATCAAGACCGGCATCGAGAAGATAGAGAGGGAGAGAGACTTAAAGGTTAGAGCGAACAAGGAGACGATAAAGTCACTGGAGGAGTTGACATCCGCCATTATCTCCCAAGTTAATAGATTGTTGAGGTTAAGGAAGCAGGAGTTGAACGAGTTCATGAGGGTCGGGTTGTTGAGAACTAGGAGGAGGCCTGCACTCGTCTACCTACCATTCTTCCTCGCCTGCTACGTGAGGAACTCAGAGAGGAGGTACGGAGCCTTTACACCATCTATAGTGAACAGCCTTGGAGCCGCCGTGAGACTTAGGGGGAGGTTTGGGACGCTGAAGGTAAGGTCACTCCTGAAGGAACGTTCACTCTCCATCTCGAACCTGATAAACCGCTTCATCGATATGGTTGAGAGGAACCCGTTATTTGAGGGAAAGATAATCGACGCTGGCGTCAGGACAAGCATAATAAGGACAAGGAGACGTATCGACGTCGTAAAGGCAGGCTTAGAGGCCCTCAGAGATGAGGGTTGGCTCTCAGAGGTGGAGTTCAGCTCCTTACTCGAGAGGTTACCATAGAGCCCTCCTAAACCTCGTATACTACACCCCTCTCGGGGATCAATATCTCACTATCCAGATCGTCCATGAACCTAGATAGCAGCTCCAAGTGAGTCCCGTGAATGAGGAATATCTTCCTTGGAGATATAGTTCTCAATGTATCCTTTAGGTGTAGCGGCGTTATATGCCCTGATACATGGGTGTGATATTGTGGCAACCCGTAGTGGTCCAGCCAGTTTACCAGTTTCTCGTAGTCGATCTCCATCTCCTCATTGAAGGGCTCTGAGGCTGAGAGGATGTAGCAACTTCCCGGAACCGGACTTATCCCGATGAGTTCCTCCAAGTCGTAGAATGAGATCGCCAGTATAACCCTGCTCTGCAACCTCTTTATGTGGGCGGAGTCTATAGTCTCTCCCAACTCCATAGCCTCCATCTCCCATCCGTAATACCTCTTCTTCGTCTTCTTGAAGATCAGGAGTCTCTCATCATCCAGCCTCGGTATCTCAAGCTTGGGGTCACTGCTCAACCTACTGAGCAGATACGCCTGCTTCAGGGTTATCGCCAGATATCGGTTGTTCCATGCAGCAGCCTGGTAGAAGGACCTCAACCTATCGATATCGGTGAATGCGAAGTTCGCCATGACCAAGCCGGATGCATCCTTAACTATCCTATTTATCTTATCTCTGACCTCCGGCTCTGATGAGACCTCAACGCCAATGGCGTTGGTTCCCTCGGTGATCAGGGCGGATGGTCTCTCAGATGCCGCCTCCTCTATAAACTCCTCGGTCAGTTCCGGTTTTGAGCCGTGCCTCCTGAAGTCTCCGGTGTACACAACGGTCCCGGATGACGTATGTATCAGGAAGCCGTAGGAGCCTGGAACTGAATGGTCGACGTGGATTGGTTCAACCTCTATTGAGCCGACCCTTACCTTGTCTCCGGTACGGAATGTTTTGAGGCTCATACCCTTTATATTAAACTCCAAGCTCCCGGCCCTTATGTCGCTTAACGCCTTAAGTATCCTCTCGGTAGTCGCTCCGCAGTATATCGGTATCGACCTCTTCAGGAAGGATATGTAAGCCGCGTGGTCCATATGTGAATGTGACAGGAAGACTGCGTCAACCTCGGGTTCCGACTCCTCAAATTCGTATATACCCCTCAGCTTTGGGAGTATCCCGAACTTTAGCAGGCCATCCTTACCCCTTGGTGATAGGAAGGGATCCGAGTAGTACCTTCTCCTCAACTCGAAGGACATTCCGAAGTCCAGAAATATCCTGGTGTCCCCATCCCTGAGCAGTATCTTGTTACCCCCAACCTCCCTAACCCCTCCGTAAAAAGTTAGGGTTGTCTTGTTCAAAGGCCTATCCCCCTGGATAGCGACACACAATAACTGATTAACTATAACCCCCTACTCTTTAGTATTTCTTTACAGGTATTTGAGATGGCGAGTATTATGTGGGGTGGAGTGAAGAAGATGAAGATCCTCATATACCTAGCTGAGGCCGCCTTCTCTATGTTCTTTGGGTTTCCCCCGCCGTCTAGGTAGCCCCCCACAAACTCTCTAACCATATCCCTCGCCTCCCTCATCGATAGCGGCGAGACGTAGTGGCCAGAGTAGTAGAGGAATTCAGCTATATCCCAAGCCTGATCCCCGTCTCTAGCCGCCTGCTCAAGATCGAGGAAGTATATCTCTCCATTCCTAGTGATTATGATATTCTCAGGTTTGCAGTCACCTAACGCAACTCCAAGGTTGTGCACCTTGGCTATCTCCTTCCCAACCCTTCTTAGTATGCTCTCCCCTCCACCCTCAATAGCCATAGTTAGGCTTCTCTTGATTAGTCCATCCAAGCTCATCCCGTCAATGAACTCCTCGAGGAGAATCCTCTCCTTCGGACTTACAAAGATTATCCTCGGCACATGGATCCCCTTACTCGAGAGGAACCGGTTTATCGCATACTCCCTCTCGAGCCTAGACCTCCCGAGGACTGAGAAGTCACGTGTCCCGAGGGTCCATAGGGCGATGGG
>CAZCOP010000005.1:21469-25213 GCA_964499825.1 uncultured Candidatus Bathyarchaeia archaeon | reverse complement strand
CCCCTCATCATCGCCTTGATATTCTTCTCCCTCAAGCCTCCTCTGAGCATGTTCAGAAACCTGTAGGTTATGGGCGGGAAGAGCGAGGCCTTACGCATCATATTCTTAAATAGGAAGTATTCAGGTTTTATGAGGAGTTCCGATGACATCTCCGGGTGTTCGAGGATTAGGTTATCTATCAGCTCGAGTATTATCCTCCTCTTCGCCCTCACCTCCTGCTTAAAGAGGTATTCCTCATTCAGTAAGGGCTTATATGGGGTTATAATGTTCTCAACTATTAGGCCTCCAAGCCACTCCTCATCCGCATCCCTCTCGAAGGAGTTCTGATCAACCACTAGAAGGGAGACGTCACCACACTCCATCTCTTCCCGGTGAAACCTCAACGTAACACTCCTAGATTTAATTATGGATAAAACCTCTAAGTTAGTCTTCTCATCCCCATAGCCCAGAATCCTGGGTCCAAAGAGGCAGACGGCGACGACGCTGGAGCCAGCTACCCTCTCGCACAGGTTCAGTATCTCTTCCCTAAATCCTTCATTCAGAAGTTTAACTATCATACCTCATCCTATTTAAGGTTCTGAAGTTGATATAAATGTTCACGGCGTTCGGTTGGGAGTTGATTTATAAAATTCCGGCGTCTAGATTAAGCTGTGGCTTGGGGGTTAGTTCGATTGGGGCTTCCGCATGGTAAGGTTCCGGTGAAGGTGCTGAGGGAGGTCGTCTTCAAACACCTAGGGGTTAAGGATTCCGATGTCATCCTCGGTCCATCGCTGGGTGAGGACGGTTCGGTGGTCAGGGTCGGCGACAAGGTTTTGATCTCAGCCATGGATCCCATAACCGGAGCTGTAAAGAGGATAGGGTGGCTAGCTGTGAACATAAACGCAAACGATGTGGCAACCTTTGGGGTTCGCCCAAGGTTCTTCTCCTCATGCATACTGCTACCCGAGGGGTCAACCGAGGAGACCGTGAAGACGATATGCGCCCAGATTGACTCAGCTGCTATAAGGTTGGGGATGGCGATCATAGGTGGACACAGCGAGGTCACACCCGGATTAGGGCAACCAATAGTGGTTGGACACTCGATAGGTGTAACCGAACCCGGACGCT
Source organism: uncultured Candidatus Bathyarchaeia archaeon (assembly GCA_964499825.1). Classification (GTDB taxonomy): domain Archaea; phylum Thermoproteota; class Bathyarchaeia; order Bathyarchaeales; family B26-1; genus B17-G17. The sequence goes on along the minus strand of CAZCOP010000005.1, from coordinate 24,106 downwards.
ACGTCACATCTGGAGGCTCAGGTGAGGGAGACCTTCTAATTCTAACGAAGGGCGCAGGCATTGAGGGGACAGCTATACTTGCTGTGGATCGATATGAAGACTTGAGGAGTAAACTGGATGAGGAAACTCTAACCTCGGCTATGAAGTTTTATGAGAGAATAAGCGTAGTCGAGGATGCTGTAACCGCCTTTGAGGCTGGTGGCGTAACTGCAATGCATGACCCAACTGAAGGCGGCGTAGCCGGGGGCATCCATGAGATGGCGGATGCAGCTAAACTCGGCTTCGAGATATTCGAGGATAGGATACCCATACACCAAGAGACCCTCGAGGTATGTAGGTTCTTTAACATTGACCCGCTCCAGTTAATAAGTTCGGGCGCCCTCCTAATCTCGGTTAGGCCCGAATGCGCAGATGAGGTTGTTGATGAGCTATCTTCACACGGTATAAGGGCATCGGTTATCGGCAGATTCCTCGGTGACCCCGAGGTTAGGGTTCTGGTACGTAGAGATGGTAGACGTACGGAGTTAGTTAGGCCTGTTATGGATCACTTATGGTTGGCCCTTAAGCGGTAGACTGCTGGGAGAAACCTCCCGAACTACCCTTGCAGGGAGATTCTGTATAGTTCATTATAATTCCCCTTCATGCTCTCGTAGAGTTTTAGGTACAGCCGGTAGTACCTATCATAGACCTCTGAAACCTTCGGGTTGGGCATTTGAACCTCAGCTGCCTCGGTCCACTCCTTTATAACCTCGTATCCTTCAATCGTACCAGTTCCGACACCTGCCAGTAACGCATCTCCGAGCGGTGCTCCCGGACTCTTTGCTATGTATATGAGGGGGAATCGCGTAACGTCCGCGAATATCCTCCTCCAGAGCGGCGACTTAGCTCCACCATCTACTATTCCCATCTTGGGTTTCAGTGGTATGCCGGCCTTCTTCGCGGTCTCTATGTTATGTCGAAGGGCGTAGGCAGCCCCTTCCATCAAGGCTCTAAATATGTGCGCTCTGGTGTGGGATAGAGTCAACCCTACTATCAGGCCTTTGGCGTATGGATCCCATATCGGGGTTCTCTCACCCATGAAGTACGGGAGAACTATCAACCCCTCCGAGCCCGGCGGCACCTCCTCCGCTTCCAAGTCGAGTATCTTGTAGGGGCTTACACCCACCTGCCTCCCTAAGTTAACCTCGACACGGCTGAATTGATCTCTGAACCATCTCAGTATCCCACCCGAGGTTGCTGAACCTCCGAACGTGTATAGCTTCTCCCTGTCATAGGCTACGTAGGGGTAGTTTACCAGTTTAGGTGTGAGCCTCAACTCGTCTTGGATTACACTCCAGCAGGTTGAGGTCCCTATCATGGCTGCGTGTTCGCCGTCTTCTAAGCATCCGAGACTTAGAACCGATACTGGAGCGTCCACTCCTCCAGCGCAGACCGGCGTCCCCACCTTTAAACCGCAGAGTTTGCTCCCCTCACGGGTTATCTCGCCGACGACAGTCTTCGACTCGACTATCTCCTCAGGGAAGAAGCTCCTCGGGATTCCCATCTCATCCATCATCCTCTCCGACCAGCCCCTCTTGTGTATGTCGAAGATTCCGCCGTAATTTCCGGCTGAGGAGTAATCTATACAGACCTCACCGGTTAGACGATATGTGCAATACCCGTATGTCGTAACTAGTTGATGGGTTCTCTCCCATGTCTCCGGCTCCTTAAACTTGAGCCATAACATCTTCGTGAAGCCGAAGTACGTGTCTACGGTGTTCCCAGTAACCTTGAAGACCTCTTCTTCACCTACGTTCCTCCTAACCCATTCAACCTCATCGATAGCGCGCCTGTCCATCCAGATTATGCACGGCCTTATGGGCTTCATCTTCCTATCGCATGGTATACCAGATCCGCTGTAGAGTCCGCTTATGCATAAACCCCTCACATCTGATGGGTCAACCTTCGACTTCGAGATGACTGAGCGTATCGTCTTGCAGACGGCCTCCAGCCATACATGGGGCCACTGCTCAGCCCATAGCGGCTTAGGTGAGGTTATATCCGTCTCCTGGAAGGCTTCGGTTAGGATCCTCCCTTCCGTGTCGACTATCACGGATTTTGTGCCGAAGGTTCCTATGTCTGTTCCTACTAGAAGATCTGCACCAGTCAACCCACACAACCCCGTTTAATTATCATTTAGGCTTTAGCGATTAATGTTTTACCGTCTGGTTATGGGAAAGTGTTATAGGTCTGACCTTTAGTAGTTAGATCGTCGTGGTTGCTGCTCCACAGTGTTAGCTTCGGTTGATGGTGGATGGTTTGGCTGTAAAGGGAGCTTCGATGGCTAAGTCCGTATTCTTCATCATCGTCGGGTTAATGCTCTTCATCCTATACCTATACTTCTTCGTCGGTTTCAGTGATATCCTGACCGTTCTGAGAGGGATAGATCCCCTCAAATGCTTGGTCTACTATTCTCTAACGGTCGTCATCGTCACTTTGAGCATGATCTTCTACTCCCTAACGTGGTACGAACTCTTGAGGGCCCTCTCGGTCGATATGGACTTCCGCAGAGCCTTAACCTACGCGTGGGTGGCTGCATTCGTCGACTTGATCATACCAGCAGAGGCCGTAATTGGTGACGTAACGAAGATATACCTT
>CAZCOP010000005.1:0-21369 GCA_964499825.1 uncultured Candidatus Bathyarchaeia archaeon | reverse complement strand
GAGAGGATGGAATACACCATCTCAGCCTTCTACCGGGGAATGGAGGTTATCAGTGGATCTCCAAGCCTCCTATTGAAGCCCATCCTATACGCATTCCTAGCCTGGTTCCTCCACATGTTGACCTACCCCCTAATCTTCTACGCCTTAGATTACATGATCTCGATAAACATCTCGATCGTCGTCTACTCCGTGAGCATGGCGGTCCAGACCATACCCATCGGCTTCCCAGTCGGACTCGTTGAGATAGTTATGACCTCGATCTACACGATGTTTGGGGTTCCATCCGCGGTCAGCGGGGTGGCGACAACCCTTATAAGGGTTGTGACCTTCTGGTTTCTAGTAGTCACGGGTTATGTGATGACACAGTGGATCGGGATAAGGGTCCTAATCAGAGGAGGTTGATCATGAAAAGCTTTTTCTCAACGATTTGTGAATTGATTATGAGGATGGAAGGGGTATGGGGGGACTGAGCCTCACAGAGCTCGCTGTGAGATACTTTAAGCAGAGGGGTTATAGAGTTTTGAGAGGCACAGACACGAGGGAGCTCCCAGGCGGAGCAGACCTAATGATACATAGGAGGAACGAGAGACGCCTGGTCTGGGTTAAGGATTGGAGAAGAACAGTTGGGATAAACGTGATCATAAACCTAGATAGAACATCAGAGAATCTTGGATTCCCGGGTCCAGTGATAATCGCTGAGAAGTTCAGCGACCACGCAAAGGCCTATGCATCCCGCAGAGGTGTTAAGCTTATAACAAAGTTCGATATGTGGCGGAGGCTCAGGTAGATCTAAGGTTCAGAAGTGCCTCAAGTATTCCTCCAATTTCCCCTCAGCCTCCAACCTTCCCAACCAATCGATGAAGCCAGCCCTACACTTCTTCTCCCCACTTAGTATTGAGGTCATCTCGTCGACAACGTCCTCCATTGACCTACCGGTCGCATCGACTTCGCAAACCTTATCTATACCACAAGCCTCGATAGCCTCGTAGAGGCAGACATCGAGAACCTCGGCTCCAACGTTCTCCCAAACCTTGCCCTCTCTGAAGCCGCGCCTCTCCAGTATAGCTCTCAACTCTTCGGGGTGTCTCCTCAGAACGAAGACTTTGTATATTATTTCCGGCGGTATGACATCTACCGCGAAGTGACCCTCAACTATGACATCCTTATCAGAGCTTTCTATTATCTCCTTAACCTTCCTTGAGACTCTCTCAATATCGGCGACCAGCGTATCCCTCTCCACATCTATCTCGGTGAATAGGCCTTCATCCTTCACTAATCTTCCTAGGTCGATGTGTAGGGTTCCAAGCTTTGAGGCGAGCAGCTTGGATATTGAGGTCTTCCCAACGCCTGGTGTTCCCGTGATTACTATGACCCTTCTCGACTCCTTCCTTATCATCCGCATCCAAGGAGTTACCTTAGCCATGGCTTCCCTTAAGCGTTTAGAGCTTGATCCTTGTCTCCTCCTTCAGGCATCTCAGTACTATAGCCGTCTCCGTACTGGTCACGCCGTCGATCAGACCTATCCTGTCAATTATCTCCTTCAACCTATCCCTGTTCTCCGTCCTTACCTTGACGATGACGTAGTAGCTCCCGGTCACATCGTAGACCTCGTATATATCATCCATCTCGTTCAGGGCTTTGAAGACGTTCTGGAGCTTCTTTGGGTCGGCGTTTATTAAGACGAAGGCGGTCAACCCCTTACCTATCATCTCAGGTGAGACGAGCGCGGTGAAGCGTTTTATGACCCCTCTCTCCAGGAGCTTCCTAACCCTAACGAAGATCGTAGCCTCACTGACACCCGTCTCCTCAGCTATCTTCCTGAGGGCTATCCTAGCGTCATCCTGCAACATCCTTAGGATAGCTCTATCAACATCATCGATCTTTACCGACATCCCCCTTTACTCCACAACCATGCTTACTTGAAGTAAAGAAATAATACATTTTTATATGTTTTGTTGATGAAAATTAAAGATATCCGAAATATTTATAAGGAAATTTTTATCTCCTATATCAAACACTTTAAGGAAGGGGGCGATGACCTTAAACGTGAAATGTCCAGAGTGCGATGGGGAGATCGAGATACCCGACGATGTCATCTCAGGTGAGATAGTGAGCTGCCCAGACTGCGGGATGGACTACGAGGTCGTACTGACGGAGGATGGAGGGATCGAACTTAAGCCGGCTGAGATAGAAGGTGAAGACTGGGGCGAGTAGGTTCGGATGAAGGAGATAAGCCTAGTATACGACAGGATCAGGTGGGAGGAGAAAGCCCTAATAAAGGCGGCGAGAAGCGAAAACGTAGACTTGAAGCTGGTAGACTCGAAGGGTGTATACATAGACACCTTGAAGGAGCCCAGCAAGCTCAAGGTCGACTTCGGGGAGGTCGTCATACAGAGGTGTATAAGCTACTTCAGGGGGCTACACATAACCGCAACCCTCGAGAGTAAAGGATTATACGTGATAAACCCCTTCGATGTCTCCCTGATTTGCGGCAACAAGCTCTTCACAACCCTCGCCCTGATCAAGGCGGGCGTTCCCGTCCCCAAAACCCTCATAGCTTTCACGGATGAGGGAGCCTTCAAAGCCTTGAAGGAGCTAGGCTACCCCGCAGTGATGAAGCCCGTCATCGGAAGTTGGGGTAGGCTGGTGGCGCTCGTGAAGGATGACGACTCGGCTAGAGCCCTCATAGAGTCTAGGAAGGAGACTAGAAACGCCCTTCTCCAGATATACTACTTCCAAGAGTACGTGGAGAGGCCTCCCCGGGATATAAGGATACTCACGATCGGTGATGAGGCTGTTGCAGCGTCGTATAGGTATTCACCCTCAGGGGACTGGAGAACGAACGTGGCTAGGGGAGGCGTCAGTAAGCCATGCCCCCTGACTGAAGAAGTGAGGGAGACAGCCCTCAAGGCTTCCGAGGCTGTCGGCGGGGGGGTTCTAGCGGTCGATTGTATGGAGAGCCCGGATGGACTCTTGGTCCACGAGGTTAACAGCACCGTCGAGTTTAGGGGTCTATACTCGGCTACCGGCGTGGACATAGCTAGGAGGATAATAAGTTACGCCCTTGAGGTTGCTAGGAGATGAGGGTTGGGATATTCGGCGCCTCCGGATACGTTGGGGGCGAGCTTATAAGGCTTCTACTACAACACCCAAAGGTTGAGGTGGCAGCCGTAACATCGAACACGTACGCCGGCGAGTACGTTTATAGGGTTCACCCAAACCTTAGGGGTGAGACGGACCTGAGATTCGTGAGGTCCAGTCCATCAACGATAACGGATGAATGCGACCTCCTATTCATAGCGACACCTCACGGAGTATCATCAACCTTCATGCCCGAACTAATCGAGACCGGGATAAGGATAATAGATGCAAGCGCAGACTTCAGGCTGAAAAACCCGAAAGACTATCCGGTATGGTATAACTGGGAACACGGATGCCCAGAGCTACTTGAGAAGGCCGTATACGGCCTTCCAGAGCTCCATAGGGATGAGATCAGGGGTGCACAACTCGTGGCCTGCCCCGGCTGTATGGCTGCTGGGGCGATACTGGCACTTGCACCGGTGGTGAAGGATGGGAGGATAGAGACGGACAGGATTATCGTGGACTCGAAGGTTGGGTCGTCTGGCGCCGGAGCCAAACCTACGAGGTCATCGCACCACTCCGAACATTACAGCACGGTTAGACCCTACAAACCGGTCGGCCACCGCCACACAGCTGAGATCGAGCAGGAGTTGAGGCTCCTTTCGGGGCGTGATGTTATGGTCTCTATGTCCGCCCATGCGGTTAATATGGTTCGTGGGATACTTACAACCTGCCATGTCTTCACTAAGGGGGAGATTACCCCTCTTGAGGTTTGGAGGATGTACAGGAGCTTCTACAGGGACGAACCCTTCATAAGGTTTGTGAGGGATCGGAAGGGGTTATACAGGTATCCAGACCCGAAGGTTGTTGTCGGGACGAACTATTGCGATATAGGGTTCGAAGTTGATAGGCACACTAATAGGCTCGTCCTGATCTCGGCTATAGACAACCTTATGAAGGGGGCAGCCGGGACAGCGGTCCAAGATATGAATATAATGCTCGGATACGACGAGAGGGAAGGTTTGAGGGTTATGGGGCTACACCCGGTGTGAGCTTATGCTGGTCGTTAAGATAGGTGGCGACATAATACAAAGCCGGATGGAGGAGAGCCTGCTATCGGATATAAGGAGGATACATGAGAGTGGGAGGTTGATCCTAGTACACGGCGGCGGGGATGAGGTTACGAGGATAGCTGAGATGCTGGGTAAGGAGCAGAGGTTCATCCAGTCGCCGAGTGGGATAAGAAGCCGATACACAGACCTAGAGACGGTGCAGATATACACGATGGTTATGGCTGGCAGGATCAATAAGGCTGTTGTCCGGTGGCTCCAGAGCGGCGGGGTTCCAGCTGTCGGGTTATCCGGCATAGATGGAGCCCTCATAAGGGCCAAGCGCAAGAAAAAGCTCCTCATGATCGATGAGAGGGGTAGAAAGAGATTAATAGAGGGGGGATATACAGGCAAGATCACGAAGGTAGAGAGGAATCTCCTAGACTTATTGGTTGAAAATGGATACCTGCCAGTTGTAGCCCCGATAGCGATTGGGGAGGAGTATGAACCCCTGAACGTTGACAGCGACAGGGCTGCCGCCCACATAGCTGGCGCCGTAGGCGCTGATAGGGTTATATTCCTGACAGATGTCCAAGGGGTCACCCTGAATGGGAAGTTGCTGGAGAGGATGACGCTGAAGGAGGCTGAGGGGATACTCCCGAGGATGGGTGCCGGGATGGATAAGAAGGTTCTAGCCTCAATAGAGGCCCTGAAGGCCGGGGTCAAGGAGGCCGTAATATGCTCAGGCTTCCTGGATGAACCCATAACAAGGGCGATAGAGCATAAAGGTGGAACAGTGATCACACTTGAGTGAGGAACTTAAGCGCATAATCAATATTGAAGACTCAGTTCTGGCCAAGGTGTACCAGAGGTTCCCAATATGCATAACTAGGGGTAGGGGCGCCATACTCTACGACATAGATGGGAGGGAATACATCGACTGCATGGGCGGGTACGGCGTAAGCATCGTTGGACACTGCCACCCGAGGATCGTCAAGGCCATAAGGGAGCAGTCTGAGAGGCTCATAACATGCCACAGCTCCCTATATAACGAAAAGAGAGCGGAGCTTCTGGAAAAGTTGATCAAGATAGCACCTAAAGGCCTGGATAAGGTATTCCTATCAAACAGCGGGGCAGAAGCTGTTGAGTGCGCACTTAAGGTCGCCGTTAAATACACGGGGAGAGACGAGGTTGTATCGATGGTGAGAGGGTACCACGGCAAGACGATAGGGGCCCTATCGGCGACATGGAACCCAAAGTATAGGAGGCCATTCAAGAGAATCCTGATCCCAACCTTCAAGTTCGTACCCTACGGGAGGATTGAGAAGGCTGAGGATGCCGTATCAGACCGGACTGCGGCGGTTATAGTTGAGCCAATACAGGGCGAGGGGGGAGTTCACATCCCGCCGAAGGGCTTCCTAAGGGGGTTAAGGAGGCTATGCGATGAACATGGGGCCGTCCTCATAATGGATGAGGTCCAGACGGGTCTTGGGAGGACGGGGAGGATGTGGGCTTCAGAACATTGGGGGGTAAGCCCGGATATAATGTGCGTTGCTAAAGCCATAGCTGGAGGAATCCCCATGGGTGTAACCATAGCTAGAGGTGAGATAATGGAGTCCTTGAAGCTTGGAGAGCACACAACTACCTTTGGTGGTAACCCCTTAGCGTGCGCAGCAGCCTCAGCGACGATAGATGTAATAGTTGAGGAGGGCCTTGTGGAGAGGGCTAGGGTTCTGGGGGAATTCTTCAAGGATAAACTCCTCAAGATTGTGGAGGGGTTTAGGGTTGTCAGGGATGTTAGAGGGCTAGGCCTGATGATCGGGCTTGAGTCTAGGTTCGACATTTACAACATCCTAATGAGAGCCCTAGAGAGGGGTGTGATCCTCCTATACTCTGGCAGAAATGTGATACGCTTTCTACCGCCCTTAGTCATAGAGAGGAGGCACCTTGAGAGGGTCGCCGAGATCCTAGGGGACCTCCTCGGGGAGGAGGAGTCTAGGATGACTAGGCCTTAGAGGGCTCTAAAAAATATGGCGTGTGGATGGTTTGGATGAGGCTGTAAACCTGCTCGTCGGCATGCTTGAGATATACAGCCCCAGCGGTAGGGAGGGAAAGCTGGCCTCATACCTAAAGGATTCGATGGAGGAACTCGGCTACTCAAGGGTTAGAATCGATAGAGTTGGTAACGTCTACGGCGAGATGGGTGGGGGAGAACCAACAGTCTTACTCTGTGGGCACATGGATACCATCAGAGGCTGGATACCGGTTAGACTTGAGGATGGTAAGCTCTACGGGAGGGGTTCAGTCGACGCTAAGAGCTCCCTAGCGGCCATGATCTACGCAGCTGCAACCCTAAACTTTGAAAGGCTGGAGGGCAGAGTCTTAGTTTCGGGTGTAGTGGATGAGGAGGGAAGGTCAAGGGGTATACGGCAGTTACTGCGTGAAGGTTTGGAGGTTGACTACGCCATCTTCGGTGAGCCGAGCGGCCTAAACAGCATAACCTTCGCATATAGGGGTAGGTTGAGGTTTAAGGTTTACTGTAGAACCTTACCCGGGCATGTTGGAGCGATACATATATTCAGTAACGCCATAGAGGAGGCATATAACCTCTGGGCCGGGATTAAGAGCCTATTCGACGGCCTTAAGTCGCCCCATGGAGTATTCTACTCCCCAACGCCTTGTCTAATCGGCATCAGAAGCCGGGAGGTTACGGGTGTAACCCCAAGCCTATGCGTGCTAGATATAGACCTGAGGCTTCCACCCACACTGAGATGCGGAGAGGCCGAGGAATTGGTTAGGAGGGTTATAGAGGACTTCAAGGGTGAAAACGTAACCTTACCGGTAGGGTTCAGGGTTCTAGATAGGGTGGAGCCCTTCGTTGCGGATAGGAGAACCCCGTTGATGAGGGCTTTAGCTGAGGCGATCAAGGAGGTCGTCGGGGTTCCAGCCAGGTTTATAAGGAAGACGGGAACTGGTGACATGAATATTTTCGGGTCTAGGGTTGGCGTTCCGGTTGCAACCTATGGACCGGGAAATTCCCGCCTGAGTCACACAGATGATGAGTACGTTAAGGTGGATGAATACTTGACGAGTATAAGGGTTTATAGGAGAACCTTAGAGAAGCTCCTATCAGGTTCTGTATAGGTAGTCTATCAGCTCCCTATATCTCTTAAAATCCGGGATTATTAGGTCGGCCCCAGCGTTTATTAGGCGCCTCCTCTTGCGGGGGTTCAACCCAAACCTTCTAACCTCATCGGAGGCTACACCCAGCGCTATGGCATCCCTAGCCTTCGCGTTTCTTATCTCAACCGGTCCATCCCCAACGACGAGAAGCTCGCTCCCCCTGAGGTTATTCTCAGTCAGGATCCTTTGTATTATCTTCTCCTTCGTGTGGGCCTCGGTGTGGTCTAGGGCTCCATATACTCCCCCTCTGAAGTATTTTGTTATCTTTAGGGCTGATGCCTCCTCTAGGACGTATTGATGGTCGGTTCCGCTCGCTAGGTACATGGTTACGCCTCTTTTGTACAGCTCCTCTAGGAAGCCCCTAGCCCCTATTATCATCAAGTCGTCCGGTTCTAGCTCCCCCCTCCTCAGCCTCTCCATCCGATCCCTTATGTGATCCAGCAGCCTCTCGTTGTAGATCCGCTTATACTCGTAGGGGCTTAGGGTTCTCTTGGCTATTCCGTGCCGTCGAACAGCCTCCGCCAGCCACTCCATCTGCCTTATCGTCAGCATACCCGTCGAATAGTCGACGTACTCTTTGACCTCCCTCTCTATCTCCGGGGTTGGGGGTCCTTCGTCACATATCATCTCTATCATCATCGGTATCATCACGCTCTCCCAGCCTTGGCGTATAACTGATATAGTCCCGTCGAAGTCTATTAGGGCATACTTAACATGGCCGAGCTTTGACTCGACATTGGGGTTTAGGACCTCAATCCAGCTTGGTCTCAAAAGTCCACACCCCCGACGCCTCTTCGAACTTCCCCAATATCTCACTTGGGGTGGCTGTTCCAGTCTGGTTCAGCTTCTTTACGACTACCCCGGCTGCAAGGTTGGCGAGCATTCCCGCCTCAAGGGGATCCGCTCCACCAGCTAGGCTCGTCGCTACGGTTGCTATGAACGTGTCCCCCGCCCCTGTTGGGTCTATTGGAGGTTCAGCCGGTGCGGCTGGCAGGTGGTATTGTCTTTCACGGTCCATTATCAGTAGGGCTCCCTTCTCGCTTAGGGTTATGTATACCGGGCGGTTAGCCCTGATCTGGAGTTTTATCCCGATCTCCCTAAGCTCCTCGATCCCAACCTCTTGGGGGTTTCTGGATGGAGCTACAGCCCTAACGGCCTCTATGCGGTTCGGCTTCAACACCATGCTCCTGAATAGGCCTATCCGCTCCCTCGAGTCTGCTACGAAGACCTTCTCCTCATATTTCTCTGCAAGCTCGATTAGACCATCCCTTATTTCGTCAGTTATCACGCCGTTCTCAACCATCTGGTCCTCAACTATAACTGCGTCGACCTTTGGGACGACTTCTCGAGCTTTCTCGATCAGTTCAGCCCCTAAGGGGTCTGGGAGGGGTTTATAGTTCACGAAGTCGAGTCTAGAGTCCTCCTGCTTTGAGTCCCAGCCGCACAGTATGGGCTTTATGTAGGTCGATGTCACCCTCTCCGGTGACGTAATTAGGTAGTCTAGGTTTATCCCGTTCCTCTCGAGTTCCTCCCTCAGTATGTTACCCCTCCAGTCCTCGCCGATGACTGTTACGGCGTAGACCTCCCTAACCCCTAGGGCCTTGACGTTGCAGCATATATTCCCCGATGCTCCAGGTGAATAGTTCTCCCTAACAACGGGCCGTGTGTAGTGTGGGGTTTCACGTGAGAGCTCTGACCTAGTCATGTCGGCGTACCAGTAGACATCCAGAGCGAAATCCCCGATTACCATAACCCTCAAGTTCCTTAGGGAGTTGAGTATCTTAACCAACCTCGACTTTTCAAGGTTGAAAGCGTTCATGCCTAACCCATCCTATCGCAGAGGGATGCCTCCAACATCTCGCATAGAGTGTGGTATATCAATGTGTGAGCCTCCTGCACCCTGCTGGTTTCGGTTCTAGGCACCCTCACCGTTATATCCGCAACCTTGGATATGCTACCTCCAGCCTCGCTGGTTAGGGCTATGACGGTTAGGCCTATAGCCTTCGCTGTGACGGCTGCGTAGATGACGTTCCTCGACTCTCCGCTCGTCGTTATGCATAGTAGGACATCGCCCTGCCTAGCTAGGCTGTAAAGCTCTTGGGCGAAGGCCATACCCCTCATGGGGTTGTCGTTCTCCACGGCTGTTGAGAGAGAGTGGTTTGCCCCGAGCACTATAGTTCTCAAGCCCTCCTCCAAGTTCTCTGAAACCTCTACGCCGTATGGTAGCCCCCTGAACCATCTACGTTTATACTCGGGAACTGGACGCCTCCTCTTGAAGGACTTCATCAACTCAGCTGAGATGTGTAGTGCATCGGCGAAGCTTCCTCCATTCCCGCAGATGAATAGGGTTCCACCGACCTCAAAGCAGTGGTTTATGGCTCTATAGGCGTTTATCAAGTCTCTGGTTACGGCTTTAAGGTTTGGGTTCCTCCCCTCGAAGTCCTCGAGCACCCTCATGGCCGATGGATACCTCTCCCTGATCTCCTCTAGGATCCTCTCCATGGCCTTTGCAGCTTCTATTTCCGGGGGCTTCAAGGTTACACCAAGGTCTTCAAGCTTCTCCACGATCATGTGGCGGAGGTTCGGTATCGTAACAACGTGGTCCCCCGTTATGTGGAAGCCCTTACCACCCATTGAGGTAGGCCTTATAACTATATTCTTCAGCGGCCTGTAGTAGTAGTCTGGGTCGTCCTTACTCCTAGGGCGTCTGTAATCCCTTATCGGCTTCAGGTCGAAGTTTGCGGTTGTAAATCTCTCAACCTTAAAGCCTAGGTTCCTAGCTATTGATAGAGCCTTCAAGAAGACCTCAGGTCCTATCACAGCCGAGCCGAAGTTCAGGAACACGCCTCCCTCAAGCTGGCATACCGTGGCCACGTAGGTCCTGAAGTCCCTCCCCGTAGCCTCCCCGAGAACCGCAAAGTTGCACCTTGGGTGTTGGTGGATTATGTCTGTTCCAAGGGCGATGTGGACGGTGAAGGGTATACCGAGCTTGTAGGCGTTGTACAGGACGCTGTACTCCCTGAACTTGAAACGTTCATCCTCAGCTATCATCCTACCGAGCGACTCGCCGTAACCTAAGCCTTCACGGACTCCCCTCTGGACGGCTAGGTTCATCAGGTAACCCGTCTCCTCAGCCATACCGAAGGTTCCATCCTCTATGCTGGTTGCGACGTCCTCGCTGGTCTCACCTATCAGGGCTATCTCGAAGTCGTGTATCGTTACGGCCCCGTTCGAGGCTACGTGGGTTATAACCCCGCGCTTCATCAAGTCTATGACGAGTAGGGATAGGCCGGACTTTATGACGTGGGCACCCATCATCCAGAGGACCGGTCTGCCCTTCAACCTCGCGTCGACTATCCTCTCCGCAACCTCCTCCAGGTCTGGGTTTTCGAAACTGGGAGGTGGGGATTCTGGGCTTATGAAGTCCTCCAATTTGACTAGGTTCTTCCTCTCGCTTATTGGGTACGTCCTTATCCTTGAGAAGTCAGGTATCGGAATCCTCAACCTCTACACCACCTTCAGTGTGAATATCTAACCTTTAGGGTCTTTATCTCCCATGGTGATAGGGGAAACCTAACTACGCCTTCAACTACTTTATACTCTGTCTTTGGGATATATTTATCCCACTCCATCAGGTCGGTCTGCCAAACCCTAACGGGCTCCACATCGAACTTAACCTCAGCCTCAACTTGAACTCCATGGGACTCGTAGACCCTTAGTATGAGGTCATCTGAGTCCTCAGCTTCCTTTAGAGCCGTAAGGATCACGTTTTCAGGTGAAACCTCTAGGAAGGAGTGTTGTGGCGGTAGATCACCCCCATGTGCGTTCTCAAAGACGATCTGGGGTGGATAGTTGAACTCGTAGCCCATCCTCACCGTTCCAGCAGCCTTCCAGTCCCCCTTATGCGGATAGATCGCGTACCTGATCCTGTGAACCCCAACCCTGGGCTTATCAGACTGGTCCGCCCAGCTCTCCGGTGTGAAGCGGTAGCCCCTCCTAGGCCCCCTAAGGAGGCTCATCCTCAACGTGTTCTTCTCGAAGGAGAAGCCGTACTTGTTTTCGTTTATTAGACTAACCCCGTAGTCGCCTTCAGGGGTTGATACGTCCACCCACCTCTGCGCAGAAACCTCCCACTTAGCCGCGTCGGCGAACTCCCACCTCCTTTCAGGTAGCTCCATAACCTCCTGTGGCGCCTTCCTTAGGCTGTGGTCGTACCTCTGTATCGCCCCGTATGGTATCTCGTAGGTGGCCCAGCTCGCCGATATGTTTAGTGGGAAGGCGATCTTGGCGAACCTGTAGTGTTCGTGCCAGTCTATGCTAACCTCAAACTCAACCCACCTTGCGTCTTTATATAGGATCACATCTTGTATGAAGGTTGAATTTCCGAAGGTTCTTTCTATCCTTATCCTCCCCCTGATCGGGCCTCTCTCAACCACGTATACCCTGGAGGCTTCGGGTTCGCACTTGCTTCCTAGGTATATGTTCCAAGCTGGCTCCCCATCCGGTGCGTTTGGGGGTCTATCCTCGTATATCTCGAGTATGTTCCCTCCCTTATTGGGGTTGAAGACTACCCTCCGGTTTTCCTTATCGTATATCTGGATGGCGTGGTTTAGGTTAGGTTTTATCTCGACGGTTAGATGGGAGTTCTCCAGCCTGTAATCCTCAACCTTCAGGTCGGTCTTTGACCGTTCACTTCTGCGGCTCTCGGTTACCCAGTATACCTTATATCCCATCGGCGGCATCTCAGCGATGAAGGTTAGGTTTTCCTTCCCGTCCGTGTTTGAGGTTTGAAGTTGGACTTCAGCCCGGTTCTGGTCTATTATCTTCAGGTCTCCATTTCCTAGGTCGCCTTTAGGTATCTCGACCACCGACCTTCTCCTCCACGGAAGTGGATTGAATATTACCAGCGCCTTTATGCATCCATCCTTTAGTGTGTTGATCCTTTCAGCGATTGGTCGTAGGTGGCCCATTCTCGACGCTGAGAGTTCTATCTCCCTGTAATCTGTCGCTGCGTCCTGGTATACCTGCTCTATCGATGTTCCGTCTAGGTTGTCGTGCACCTGGTTGAAGAGAAGCCTCCTCCAGCAACTCCTCAGCTCCTCCTTTGGGTATTTCACTCCGAACCTCCTCGCTATCGAGTAGAAGCGTTCCATCGTTAGGAGTAGAACTTCACATCTCCTATTCTTGGTCTTCATCATCGCCTCAGTTGTTAGGGTTCCCCTGTGCGTCTTGACGTATAGCTCGTCGTTTACGGTTGGAAGTTCCTTTTCCCTTGAGAGTTTGAGTATCTGGTTGAAATATTCCTCAGCCCTTGAGAATACTATCCTTGGATAGTCCTTCCTACCTTTCAGTGTTAGGGCCTTCTCCACCATCCTCCTAGTCGGTCCGCCCCCATGGTCTCCTAAGCCGAAGAGAACCATCAGTTGGTCTATGCCGTGAACCCTCTTAAGCTCCTCAAGTTGGGCTAGTAGTAGGGCCTCTGCGAATGGAGCGTCCAGCCTCTCGTTATACTTCCCAACCGTGTGGTAAGCGAGAACCTTCGAGCCGTCTGGTGAACGCCACCAGAAGAGGTAGTATGGGAACGGTATCGGCGGGTCCATACGTTCTATCTGCCACTTCAACTTGAAGGTTAGGAAGAAGTCTATGCCGCACTTCTTTAGTATCTGCGGTAGGCTCCAGCAGAATCCGAAGGTGTCCGGTAGCCATCCTACCTTCACATCCACGCCGAACCTGTCCATGAAGTATCTCTTCCCTAGGAGGTATTGACGTACGAGGGACTCACCGCACGGTATGGTCGCGTTATGTTCAGTCCATGAGCCCCCAACTATCTCCCACCTGCCCTCCTTAACCCTTCTCCTTATCTCCTCGAAGATCTCTGGGTAGTAACGCTCCATCCAGAGGTAGATCTGGGCGCTGCTCTGGCTGAACTTTAGGGGCTGGTAATCCTTTAGGAGTTTCAGGACTGAGGTGAACGTTCTAGGGCATATCTCATGTATCGTCTCACCCCTCGTCCATAACCATGAGAGGTCTATATGGGAGTTTCCGACTAGGTAGATGGCTTCCTCAACCATCACTACCACAATCCTGACCGGTTACGGTTAATCCTAATTAATGGATTTTTGCTTAAAAGTGATGCTTATAACATGGATAGGACATCCATTATCAGCCTCTCCAGCCTAGCCGCTGCCCTGATGAGCTCCTCACTCATCCCCTCCCCGAGGCTTGTATCTTTAGGTTGAACCCCCAATAGCGCTATCTTGGCATCCGTCACCTCGGTTAGGTATCTGCATAAGATGTTTAGTGGTAGAGTATGCGTTGAGACTGCTACTCCTCCGATCTCATCTGGTTTGATTAGGCGCGTTGAACCTGGTGGTAGATTTAGTAGGGCTGCATCTATAAGTAGGATGTGCGTTGGTTCAAAGTTTCCAATGGTCTTTGTGAAGTTCTCCGGGACTGTTCCACACTCAATTAGGAGGATCTTATCCTCCGGGAGGGCTTTTAGGTTCTTTAGGTCCTTCACTATCTTTACCCCTATGTAGTCGTCTCTTCTTAGGGGGCTCCCTATCCCGGCCACCACAACCCTCTCGGCGCCCCTTAGCCACGACCTTAACGTCGACCTTAAGTCCTCATCCTCCCAGTTCATCCGTTCCTCCCTTTCCCTACTGGTGATCCTATTTTGGCAACATCTTTATATTATGGGCTCTATTTATTGTTCGGAGTCTATATGGAGAGGCCTTGGTACCTGAAGCCCCCTTTGAGGGTGTTGTTCGAGCTTCATAAGCTGAAGCGTCTATATCCGTGGGATGTAGACCTATCCTTCCTGTTGTCTTACTTTCTCAGGGAGATGGAGGAGCGTGGTGAGGTTGACTTTAGGGCTTCCGGCGTCGCCTTAGATTCCTCCGCGAGCATATACTTGATGAAATCTAAGCTCCTCTTAAAGTTGGAGGAACCTCCTAAAGAACCTGAGCCTAGGCCTGACTTTATCCCTCCTCCATTAGCCCTCCCGATCCGTTATGAGTTGACCACAACGACTATACGGCACCTCCTTGCCGCTCTTGATGAGACCTTAACTGGTGAGAGGCTCTTCACCATGAAGCCCCGTCTGGAGCCCGTTCTGCCGCCGCCCTCTGAGATCGCTCCTACGATAGAGGCCTACCTCATCGAGATAGAGGAGTTGATGTCGAGGCTTTACCGGAAGCTACAGGGTTTGGCTAGGGAAGGTGTGCTCATAACCTTCTCTAGGGTTGTTGACGGTTTAGATAGGATGGGAAGGATAAAGACCTTTATAACCCTCCTCTTCATGGCTCAGAGGGGTAAGGTCACCCTCTGGCAGGAGGAGGAGTTTGGGGAGATATTCATAACCCTTACTGGGGGTTGAGGCTTGGTGGCTGAGGTTGGGGGTTTGGAGGGCTCTAAGCCTGGGGTCACCGGCAGGGAGGAGAGGAGGCGTTGTATAGCTCTCATAGAGGCCGCTCTCTACGTGGCTGGGAGACCCCTCGACATTAAGACCCTATGTTCAGTGACGGGTGTAAGGTCTAAGAGGAGGGTTAGGAGGCTCGCTAGAGAGCTGGCTAGGGAATACGCTGAACGTAATACAGCCCTCGAGATTCTGGAGCTTGAGGATGGTAGGTTCGTCCTCCAGCTTAAAGGTGAGTATTCGCAGAGGGTTAGGAGGTTGGCTGTTAGGCCCCTCCTGACGCCTGGACCCTTGAAGACCCTCTCTTATATAGCCTACAAGCAACCTGTCTCTCAGAAGGAGGTTGTGGATGTTAGGGGTACACAAGCCTATAGGCATATTAAGCAGTTGAGGGAGATGGGTTTGGTTGAGGGTGAGAGGTCTGGGAATACTTGGATACTTAGGACGACCGAGTATTTCGCCGACTACTTCGGTTTGAGCCATAATATAGCTAAGATGAAGCGTCAGCTGAGGAGTATATTTGAGAATATGAGGAAGAATCCTAGGAAGGGTGGGGACGGGGAGGGTTGAGGTCTGTCCCCCCTAATCATTGCATCTTCGGCGTTAAACTTATATTGAGCCAGATGTCTCTCTGATTTAGCTTATCAGAAACGCTTTGACGGTGATGAAATATTAATGTCTGTTTGGCATGGAGACCTGCATAAGAGGAAGCCTACTGGTGGTAGGAGGAGGCCCTACCGGAAGAAAAGGAAGTATGAGAGCGGCTCGTTCCCCACCGAGACCATCCTTGGAGATGAGAGGAGAAAGATAAGCCGCAGGAGGGGCGGTAACATAAAGATTAGGCTCTTGAGCGCCGAGTATGTTAACCTCTCAGACCCCTCAACCGGTAGGGTTGAGAAGGTTGAGATAACGAGGGTCTTGAGGAATCCTGCCAACACAGACTATGATAGACGCGGGGTTATAACTAGGGGGACGATAATTGAGACCCCATTGGGCATAGCCAAGGTCACCTCTAGACCTGGCCAGAACGGCGTCTTGAACGCCGTCTTGATCGAGTCTAAGTAGTTGAGAAAAGTTGAGATGCCAATATTGCGGCGCTGAGGTTTCCCTCCCCTTCAAATGTCCATTCTGCGGTGGCTACTTCTGTACACGGCATAGGCTTCCCGAGAACCATAACTGCCCCGAGATCTGGAAGGCTTGGCTCCCTAGGAGGGATCTCCAGCCTCCACCCGTCAGTGTTCCAAGGAGGGTTAGTTATGGTGGAGCTGAGCCTATTCCTCCCCCTCTCCCTTATAGGGGTAGGGCCTTCTGGTTCAGCTTTAAGGAGCTGACCCACCTACTTGCTGGTGTACTGATGGTTATGGGGGTCGGCCTCTCGATCTTCCTTTCTCCAAGTCCCCTCCGCCTGGGTTTATACGACCTCCTAAGTTCAGCCCTCATCTTCGTTTCGATATTCATATTCCATGAGTTGGCCCATAAGGCTGTGGCTCAGTATTATGGCTTGTGGGCTGAGTTCCGTCTCTCAACGATTGGGGCTTTGATAACGTTATTCTCAATAATCTCCCCGATAAAGTTGATATCCCCAGGCGTCGTTCTGGTATTGGGGGAGGCTGATAAGGAGAGACTTGGCAAGATATCCCTAGCCGGACCGCTCGTAAATATAATATTCTCGGTAGGCTTCCTCGTTTCAGCCTTATACATTGGGAGTATGCCCATCAAGGTGGGAGCCATCTTCAGCCCATGGGTCGCCCTCTTCAACCTGATACCCCTAGGGATACTCGACGGAGCCAAGGTAATATCCTGGAACTCGAAGGTATGGGGAGTATGCTTCACCGCATCGATACTGTTATCCATAATAGCCGTACAACTATTCATGCTCTGAAGTATATAAAAATGAAAGAGGGATCCTCATAGAAAATTATCTTAGCTTCTAAAGAGTTCCCCTTTGGAACCCGAGAATGGTCTTAGAACTCGTGTCACTTAATGTGGTATGGGAGAACAAGTCAATAATTCACCTCACATGGTTAGTCGAGTCAGGACGGTCTAGCGATTGCCTAAATTCCCTTCCATATACTTTCTCTGCAAAACTTTAAACCCACCAAAAAATAAACAGTTATTGGCAATTCAGGTTTATGAATTAACAAGACCCTCATGAAGAGTAAACATAAAGAGCCCATCTAGATGATCATGGAGAGCATAAACCTTAGGATACGCCTCGCCCCAACGATCTTGATGGTCTCCTTTATTATCTCCTTAATGATCGCCTTAATTCTGTCTGGGCTTAGGGAGTAGGTTGAAACCCCCTCTTCGCTCCTGACGTATTTTAGACCTCTAATCAATACAGCTGGAATCCCCTCCGAGGTCTGTCCCATCAGGAGGGCTGAGGCGCAGGCCAGCTCGTCTACGATGTTGTCTATTCCCCCGAATTTAGGCTTCCCGTACCTATCGGGATCTCCGAACCTCCTTGAGACAACTTCGATTCCGGATGAACCCCTCGCAAGGTCTAAGGAGCCGATGAACGGGGTTACCTCGGTGTCCGATATTATGACCGCAACTTCCCTCCCGGTTATCTCCTTGATCCTCTCTCTAATCTCCCTGGCGTACTTGTCAGGGTTCTCCGGCGGTATACTCACTATACCCTTAGGATGGTTGGAGAAGTCTAGACCTGCATCACTGTAGATATGGTCTCCCCTCTTAACGATCAAGAGGCAGGGGATCTCTCTAACAACTTGGTATGCCCTCTCCTTGTCTCGAGCTATATGTTCAAGGTTGATCAAGCCCTTCTCTACAAGCCTTAAGAAGGGGATGGCGAGGAGTATCTCCTCGCTGTTATCGAGTATCGCCTGAACCATCTTTGGGTTCATACCAGTCTTCCCCGCGATCTCTAAGGCCTTGGCTCCAGGCTTCTCTTCCTCAATCTTGATCAGTAAGCCGTATGCCTTAGAGATTATCTTGCTAGTAACCACCAGTATGTCGCCATCTTGAATTCCGTTAGCCTCCTCCTCACAACTTTCGACAAGCATCCTAGCTAGGTTGTCTCCAGGCTTAACCTCCGGGAGGCTTAAACCAAATAATTCGACCTTCATGATCCCTCGCCTGAGAGGTATTTGGAACACTAATTTATAATAGGGGAGGATATAGCCATAATGGTTAAGGAGTGAAGCATGGTTTAACAGTTGATGATTAACCTCGCCACGATCTCCTGGTCAGATTTCGGCCTTGTATGGTGCGGATGGGACATAGTGGGAAGATAGACCATATCTTTTCAGCTTCTCCATGACTACGGCGTGGAATAATTGCGTCGACAAGAGGCTTCCAGGGAATTTGAGTTTTTAGCCTCAACGGATGGGTGTGTAATACAGGCTATGAGGCATAAGGCCGACTGCTCTTGGAGTTCGGTTCCATCCTCAAATATTCGATGATTAACATCTGAATGGAAGGAGGATCACCAAGAACTCTTAAAGATAAAGATTGTGAGGACATGAAGGGAGAGTTACGCTATTCAATAACCTTCCATTTTATCCCGATCTTGCTGAGAGCATAGCCGACCTCTCTCAGGTAATTCCCATACGCCATCATCCAATGGAACCCCCTCATCTCCTTCAGCAGTTCCCTCCAATCGCCCTCCACCTTGATGTCAACTTGAGAACGACATATCTGAAAGCATGGGCTATCTAGGATCCTGCCCATAAAGCCCACCCATACCTCCTCATTGAAGTCTGGAATTATAACAGTCACCTCCTGTCCGCTTCTAAATTTCACTTTTGGAGCCGCGCCATAATCAGACTCGAAGTGCGTTAATATCTCAACATCTTCGAGGTTTCTTCCATCCATCCTCCTAGGGGCTGTGCAATGAGCCAACGTTACAACGCCGTCGTGTGGGTATGTTGGGTCATTCAGGAAGACAGGTTTCCCGGAAATATGGTGTAAGAGGATCCCGGATGGTATAACTACGAAGTCAGATTCGCAGAAGGCTATGTATCCCTCATCATTCAGCAGGCTTAGTGGGAGACATGCTGTTGTCTCGGCAATCGGCATTATCGTGGACATGCACCCCCTAACAGTGATCACCTCAGCCTCAAACTTCTCAAGTATATCCCTGAAGATCCGGTGGAGAAGGAACGCATTCACGAAGAATCTCCGATCGGTCTTTAATGACACATTCCCCTCCGCCAGGTATTCTTCAGCCCGCCTCTCGGCCTCGGCGATGTAATCCCCATTCGCCTTAGCCCTTCTGACCATCTCGCTTAGCTCTTCATACGAAACCATCTTGATGTCGAGGTTCCATCTTAAGCGTGCAAGTGTGACGGCTTTCTCCCTTATCCCCCATCCTCCCGGCTCTCCAATGGAGACCACCCTCGCCCCTATCGTATTCTTCAATCCATAATATGCCCTTAACCTCCAGATCACCTCGCCGTAATCGTCAACTACAACATCGTCATATCCTATCCAAGGCTGAGCGATCTCGTCTGTCCTACGGCGTATAAGTGTTGGATGAGCAATCTCATACCACAAGTAGGTCGGGCCTGACTTATGCCTAACAAAGATTATGCTCGGCCTTTGTGAGATGACGTTTCTTAGGAGCCCCTCATCTCCGCCAGCCGCGTAAAGAAGTATAACATCTGACGATTCAACATCATCCATGACGTCATCTAATTCCTCAATCCTCCTTATGCACGTAAGCGGCAACATCCTAAGCGGGAAATCCACCTTCGCAGATAGATCTGAGATCTCCCTCTCTATTCTCATTCTCTCCTCGGCTAGGTCACTCTCCGTTTGTATTCCGCCCCAAGGCCGCCAGCTGGTAGCCTCCCTCCTCTTATAGATATTGTATGTTAAGATGGGCTTCACGATGAGTTCCACCTTGTATCACCTTCCCCTCATAGGTGTAGAACCTCCAAATTTAAGAGTTTACCGGCCTCCATGAGTGCGTTGAGCCAATGCCCATAAGTCATAGATATATGCTGTGAACCCACGATTAGGTTCGGAAGCCTCTCAACGTCGCCGTCAACATTCATGTGGATTATTATGCGGCAGTGAATTCCATCCTCGCTCCCCTTAACCCAGCCCTCAACGACTAAGATCTTACTCAGCGATGAATCTATGTTGAGCAAGGTCATGGGCTGACCGGCCTTGATGTCTGCGTATCCCGTAACTCCGAATCCCCTGCCATGGTAATCCCTTATCACATATTTTGTTGACGCCATGGATAGTGGTATTATGTCATGCTCGATCGTGACCTCTCCCTCCTCAGCCCCAAAGCGGCCGGGCTCATAGCCGAAGTTTCCCATGAGAACGGGTTGGCCGCTTACGGCGTGGAGCATCAACGAGGAGAGCATAGCCGTGATATCTCCCTCACATGCACACATTATTCCCTCATCTATCAGTCTGTCAAAGGCTAGGCATGGAACGACCGGTCTCTCCTCCGTGAATCGGCCGCAATTTATCGTTACTCCATTTGCGTCTTCCCTCTCGCATAGATATCTAAGCGTCAGATATGCGCGAACCGCATTCATCAAATCTTCCTCGTTCGGCTCTAAGATCCTCTCAAAATCTTCTCTCCACCTTTCAAGTTCCTTCTTCACAGCATCCTCTGGGAATTTATCGTAGTATCTATAGAACTCGTTTGTTTCGATATGTCTAATTCTAACTCCGAATCTCCTCTCAATCGCATAGAAGTCCCATGGTCCATTGGGCGCCGAGAAGGAGGGTATCTCACCTATGTAAAGGAATTTGCTCTGCCTCAAAAACTTCTTCACTCTCAAGGCTCTGATGAAATCCTCTGTAACATCTCCTCTTATTATGGGCAATCCGTAAAGCGATAGCGTGTAGGTCTCCAATGGGTTTTCACCCATTGATCCCACAAGTAGGGCGTCATCATCATAGGTGAGGATTTCTGGAAGCCGCCTTAAGTCACTATGGCTACTTATGACGAATGGCTCCTTAACATCCACGAAATCCAGCCCGATTCCCTCCTTGAATCTCTCGACTAGCTCACGGGCTCTCCCCATTACCTCCCGCAATCCCATCTTGGGGATTTGAGGGGTTCCCCTAACATCTGGAGAGCATACACTTCCGTAACGTTCACGGTAATGATATAAGCCTATATAGACGGGTTTTATCCTAACTATTCCCCTCTGAGTCTCTTCCAAGATCACCTATCCTCCTCAATGACCTTCAATCTGAGAAGCCTCGCCAGATTTATTGCCTGTCTCCTCCAATCTCCATAAAAGGTTACTCTATGCCATCCGAAGTCGACCTCCGCATTCCAGTTCTCAAGTATCTTCTCGGCATCCGTTTCTGCCGCCAGCTTTGTGCGGCAAGCCCTATCATCCTCAATATTCGCGACTGTTATGCCCCGATGAATGCACATGGCCTTCGCCTCAACGCTTATTCTCAATGTTGTTACGGTCTCGCCGAGCGGCATAAGCGACTGAATCGAGGCGCCCTTTCGATCCTCAGAATGTGAGCGTATAATGTATGGATTGCTCAGTCCATTCGGCCCGTAAACCTTGTTTGATGCTACGCAGTGAGCGTAGATTATCTGGTTGGATGCAGTATCGATTACTGGATCGGAGACGTAGCCTGGCCTTCCAGTTAGGTATCTCATCATCAACTGCGTTATCGTAGAGTTTAGAT
>CAZCOP010000004.1:0-33064 GCA_964499825.1 uncultured Candidatus Bathyarchaeia archaeon | reverse complement strand
TAAAGCTGATACGGCTGCTGAGGAAGAAGGCCCGAGAGAATAAGGCCGCCATCTGGAGGGATATAGCCGAACGCCTATCGAAGTCCAGATCTAGACGTGTAGCGGTCAACCTGAGTAGGCTTAACCGTTACACCGATGAGAACGACGAGGCGGTCGTCCCGGGTAAGGTGTTGGGCGCCGGAACAATAGATCATCCAGTCAAGGTTGCAGCCTTCGCCTTCTCCGAGAAGGCGAGGATCAAGATAAAGAAGGCTAGGGGGAGGTGCCTATCCATACCGGAACTGATAAAGATGAACCCCAAGGGTTCCAACGTTAAGATAATTGGGTGAGGACGGCGAATGAAGCTCCAGATAGATGAGAGAACCTCGATAATAGACGCTGACAGCCTCATCTTGGGCCGGATGGCAAGCGTCGTAGCCAAGAGGTTACTAAACGGTGAGAAGATCATAATTGTTAACGCCGAGAAGGCAGTCATATCCGGTAAGAGGTTAAGTTTGATAAGGGAGGCGAAGGACTTCCTCCAGGTTGGACATCCGGGTAAGGGGCCATACCACCCGAGGAGGCCGGACCAGATAGTTAAGAGGACGATACGAGGTATGCTCCCGAGGAAGAAGCCTAGGGGGCAACAGGCATATAAGAGGCTTCAAGTCTTTATAGGTATCCCGGATGAACTTAAGGATGTGGAGATGGAGAAGATCCCGGAGGCTAATGCCGAGAAGTTGAGGTGTCCATACATCAGGGTAGCCGACCTAGCCCGGGCAGTAGGCTGGAATCCATAGGTGGTTGATGTTGAGATGACCGACTCAAAGAAGGTTTTGGTCGTAAGCGGGAAGCGTAAGACGGCCATAGCTAGGGCAACGATAAGGCCTGGGAGGGGTAGGATCCGGATAAATAGGGTACCGCTTGAGATATATGAGCCCGAGGTAGCCCGTTGGAAGATAATGGAGCCCCTCCTCCAAGCCGGGGAGGACGTATGGAAACAGGTTGACATAAATGTGAACGTTAGGGGAGGGGGCTACATGGGGCAGGCTGAAGCAGCTAGGATGGCGATCGCGAGGGCTTTATTGAGGTGGACGAAGAGTTCACACCTCAGAACGGTCTTCTACAAGTATGATAGGACAATGATCGCTGGTGACCCGAGGAGGAAGGAGCCGAAGAAGTTTGGCGGTCCAGGGGCTAGGGCTAGGGATCAGAAGAGTTATAGGTAGAGTGTTGACCTTAAATTTGTGGAGCTGGTTTGATGATAATACCCGTGAGATGCTTCACCTGCGGTAAGTTGATAGCCGATAAGTGGGAGGAGTTCGCCAGGAGGGTTAAGAACGGCGAACACCCGAAGGACGTCCTAGATGACCTAGGCATAACCAGGTACTGCTGCAGAAGGATGTTCCTCTCCCACATCGAGATAATCGATGAGATCATAGAATTCCATAAGAGTGAAAAGGTTGAAGAATACATCTAAGGGTTAGGGGGTGACATCTTGTCGACGACGATCGAGGATGTAACCGCCCGTGCAATCCTCAACAGCAGGGGAGAGAAGACGATAGAGGTTGATATATTAACCATAGGGGGGATGGGGAGGGCCTCAGCTCCATCAGGGGCGAGCAGGGGGAAAGCTGAGGTAGTTCCATACCCAGAGGGAGGCGTAGAGGAGGCTGTTAAGATAGTGAAGGAGACGCTTGCACCGGAGCTCATTGGACTCAACGCTGAGGAGCAGGAGGAGATAGACAACCTACTCCACGAGCTGGACGGAACCGAGAACTTCCAAAAGATCGGTGGGAACACGGCGTACGCGGTATCGCTCGCCGTCGCCGACGCTGCAGCCGACTCCTACGACCTGCCGCTCTACCAGTACCTAGGCGGATATATAGCGAATGAACTCCCATATCCACTCGGCAACGTCCTAGGCGGAGGGAAACACACAATGGGAAAGGCTCCAGACATCCAGGAGTTCCTAGTTCTACCGGTTGGTGCACCAACCTTCTCGAAGGCAGCCGAGGCAAACGCCCTAATCCACAGGAGGATAGGTAAGCTCATCGGGAAGGTCGATGTAAACTTCACGGGTGGGAGGGGTGATGAGGGGGCTTGGGCGCCGAATATGGGAAACGATGAAGCCCTCAACGTTGTAACCGAGGCTTGTGAGGAGGTATCAGACGAGGTCGGTTTCGAGTGTAGAGCCGGGTTGGATGTAGCTGCCTCCTCACTCTGGAACCAGAAAGAGGGGAAATACATCTATACGCGGGACGGCGT
Source organism: uncultured Candidatus Bathyarchaeia archaeon (assembly GCA_964499825.1). Taxonomy (GTDB): domain Archaea; phylum Thermoproteota; class Bathyarchaeia; order Bathyarchaeales; family B26-1; genus B17-G17. The sequence goes on along the minus strand of CAZCOP010000004.1, from coordinate 30,817 downwards.
CGAGAGAGATCCAGGTGAACAGCTGGAATACATGAAGAGTCTAATCGAGAAGTATAAGCTCATCTACGTCGAGGATCCCTTCCATGAGGACGACTACAAAAGCTTCTCCGAACTGACTGAGGAGGTTGAGGGATGCTTAATATGCGGTGACGACCTCTTCGTAACCAATAAGGATAGGTTGCAAATAGGGATAGATATGGGAGCTGGGAACGCGATAATAATAAAGGTTAACCAGGTTGGGACCCTAACAGACGCGTGGAGGACGACCGAGTTGGCGGAGAGGTCTGGTTACGTCCCGGTTATATCCCACAGGTCCGGCGAGACCGAGGCATACCACATAGCACACCTAGCTGTAGCCTTCAAGTCTCCGATAATAAAGACAGGAGTGATGGGTGGGGAGAGAATATCGAAACTCAACGAGCTTATAAGGATAGAGGAGGAACTCGGCTCAAGAGCCAGGATGTCGAAGCTTCCACTATAAAGGATACTGGAGGATGAGATATGTCTGAGGGTGAGGCTGAGAGGACCGCCGAGATGCAGGAGATCAAGGAGGAGGAACTCCTATTACCACAAGAAGCCCTTCTCTCAGCGGGAGTCCACATAGGGACGAAGATAAAGACGAAGCATATGGAACCTTTCATATACCGGGTAAGACCTGAGGGCCTATTTGTCCTCGACATAAAGAAGACGAATGAACGTATACGCGTTGCCTCAAAGTTTCTGGCCAGGTTCGAGCCGTCTAGGATAGCCGTTGTTGGAGCTAGGCTCTACGCCCGTGAACCCGTAAAGAAGTTCTGCGAGGTGACGGGGGCCATACCTGTCGTGGGAAGGTTCATACCAGGCTCACTCTCTAACCCCATCTATCCGAACCGTATAGAACCGGATGTGATAGTTGTCTCAGACCCTAGGGCTGACTCCCAAGCGGTTAAGGAGGCTTCCAGCGTAGGCATACCTGTTGTAGCCCTATGCAGCACAGACAACGACTTCACAAATGTAGACCTCGTCATACCGACGAATAATAAGGGTAGGAGAGCCCTAGCCGTAATATACTGGCTCTTAGCTAGGCAGATACTCCGTGAGAGGGGTGAGATACCCCCAGATGGAGACCTACAAATCCCAATGGAGGAGTTCGAGGTTAAACTGACCGAGAAGACTTGAAGGCACCACCAGTTCTGGACTCCAGATATTCCAGATATAAAAGGGGAATAATATTAAAATCAACCATAGGGGATATTGTGTAGTGGAAGAGGTTAGTAAGTTGTACGACAATATCAGACACCCAAGGCATGCGGGGAGCTTCTACGCAGGCTCAGAGAAGACCCTAAGATCCCAGATAGAAGGGTGCTTCAAACACAGGTTTGGGCCGGGAAGGATACCGAAGGTCGCGAAGGATGGACCGAGGAAGGTGATCGGGCTGATATGTCCACATGCCGGGTACATGTACTCCGGACCTGTGGCCGCGAACTCTTACAGCCGTCTGGCAGCCGACGGGGTTGTGGACCTCTTCATCATAATGGGCCCGAACCACTACGGCTACGGCAGCGGATTAGCCCTTGTGGACCGAGGTGTCTGGCGGACCCCGCTGGGCGATGTGGCTGTTGACGCCGACGCCGCCAGGGAGATCCTGCGCAACTCCACACTTATCGATATAGATGAGTTGGCTCACATGTATGAACACTCCATAGAGGTTCAACTACCATTCCTCCAATACCTTTACGGCTCATCCTTCAAGTTTGTGCCCATATGCTTCCTGATGCAGGATTTGGAGTCTAGTAGAGAGGTTGGCCACGCGATCTCCAAGGTTGCAGCTGGAAGAAACGCCGTGATAATAGCCTCAACCGATATGACCCACTACGAACCGCATGACAGAGCCTCAGAGAAGGATAGGAGGGCTATAGAGGCCATACTCAAGATGGATGAGGAACTCTTCTACTCAACTATAGAATCTTACAGCATATCGGCATGCGGTTACGGTCCGGTCATAAGCCTAATCACGGCGGCGAAGGACTTGGGAGCAAGGAAGGCTGAGCTTCTCTGCTACAAGACCAGCGGCGACGTAACAGGAGATAGATCAGCCGTGGTAGGTTACGCCTCCATAGCCTTCACCAGGTAGGATAGGAACCGAACTTGAGCGTCACAGCCTCAGCTCCGGGTAAGGTGATACTTCTAGGTGAACACTTCGTCGTTTATGGAGAGCCAGCTATAGTCCTAGCCATAGACAGACGTGCCTACGTCACAGTCAGCATGAGGGATGACGATAAGATCTACATCAAGTCGATGGATATAGAAGCCTCAGGATACTTCACTGATGGAGGTTTCTCGGCTGAGGTTGGCGGTGAAGGGGCTGGGGCAGTTCTAGAACCCATAATGAGAACCGTTAAGGAGATCCTAAAACTCTCCGGGGAGAATGTCGGCGTAAACGTGATCGTCAGATCGGATATACCCGTTGCGGCTGGTTTAGGCTCCTCAGCAGCTGTGGCTGTTGCGACGGCTGGAGCGGTGGGCAAGCTCCTAGATGCGAACCTGACGAGGGATGAAATATTCCACGTAGCCTATGAGGCGGAGAAGCTCATACATGGAACCCCCTCAGGAATAGACCCGGCGATCTCAACCTACGGCGGGGTAATCCTGTACCGTAGGGGGGAGGGAATAAAGAATGTGGATGTTAGGGTTGATATACCCCTGGTTATAGGGAACACTGGAGTTTCACGTTCAACCGGCAAGCTCGTCGCCGGCGTAGGGATGTTAAGGAGCCGCCATCCATCCATAATCAACCCCATAATAAAGGCTGGCGGATTAATAGTTGAGGAGGCCCTAAAAGCCCTGGTTAACGGAGACCTTGAGGTTCTCGGTGAACTCATGAATATAAACCATGGGCTCCTATACTCGGTTGGCGTATCATCGGAGGAGCTTGATAGGTTGATATATGCTGCTAGAGGAGCTGGAGCCCTAGGCGCAAAGTTAACCGGGGCTGGGGGAGGAGGGTGCATGGTCGCTCTAACACGGAGAGGAAGGCTCATTCAAGTCGCTGACGCCGTGAGGAGGGCTGGGGGAGAACCCATAATAGCTGGGAAGACCGATGAGGGTGTAAGGGTTGAGGGGTAGGCTCACCATACTCAAACTTGGAGGTTCAGCTATAACCATGAAGGGTCGAGAGCGGACCCCGAACAATCCAGCCATAAGACGCCTAGCGAGGGAGGTTGCGGAAGCATCCGTTTTCCCGCTCATAATAATCCACGGCGGAGGCAGCTACGGCCACCCCTCAGCCGAGAGATATAAGATAAAAGGAGGCTTCAAGGAGCCCAGTCAGCTCATAGGGTTCTCCAAGACCCATGAAGCCATGGCATCCTTGAATAGTCTGGTCGTTAATGCATTGATTAGTGAGGGTGTCCCAGCCCTAGGTATGCCCCCCTCATCATTCATGGTTCTGAGTGGGGGTAGACTCCTAAACGTGGAGGAGCATCCGCTTGTTAGGGCTTTAGAGGTAGGTGTAACCCCCGTGTTGTATGGCGATGTGGCTTTCGACACGGATATGGGCTTCACCATACTCTCAGGAGACCGGATAGCGGCCTCCCTAGCTATGAGGCTCGGAGCCCAACGGATAGTGGTAGGAGTCGATGTGGATGGACTATACACAGACGACCCGAAGCTGAACCCATCAGCGAGGCTGATCAGACATTTAACTCCCAAAAAGCTCAAAGATGTGGAGGGTAAGATCCGTGGCTCTCAGTTTCCAGATGTAACCGGGGGGATGCTGGGTAAGGTGATGGAGCTCGAAGCTGCGGTGAAAAGTGGGGTTGAGGTTATAATAGTGAACGCGCTGAGGGAGGGCAACATCTATAAGGCCTTAAGGGGTGAGGATGTCGTTGGAACCAAGTTCACGAAGGAGTAAGCTGTCTATGAACCGGACTGAGGAGAGGAAGACTGACCACCTTAGGATATGCCTAGAGGAAGATGTGGAGGCGAGAAATGTAACGACCGGTTTTGAGGACGTAAACCTGATACATAGAGCCTTACCAGAGGTGAACAGGGACGAGATAGACCTGACAACCTCACTCTTCAACTACAGATTCTCAGCCCCAATAATAGTCGAGGGTATGACGGGGGGAACGGCTGAAGCCCTCAAGATAAACGCATCCATCGCCGAAGCCGTCGAGGATTTGGGGTTGGGGATGGGTGTGGGAAGTCAGAGGGCTGCCATAGAGGACCCAACCCTTGAGGATACCTTTAAGATAGCTAGGGAGAAGGCTCCGAAGGCCTTTCTGATGGCGAACCTCGGCGGGCCGCAGCTGCTGAGGCGGGACTACACAGAAATAGCTGAGAGGATAATCAATATGATAAAGGCTGACGCCCTAACAATACATCTCAACCCTCTCCAAGAGGCAGTCCAGCCGGAGGGGGAGACAAACTATAGGGGGATATTAAAGAGGATAACAAAAATAGTGGAGGCGGTGAATGTCCCGGTTATAGTGAAGGAGACCGGGGCTGGGATAGCGGCTGAAGAGGCCAAGATGCTCGAGAGGGCTGGGGTTTCAGCAATAGATGTGGCCGGAGCTGGAGGTACGAGCTGGGCTGCGGTTGAGTATCATAGAGCCAAGAAGCATGGAAACCACTTGGCTGAAAGCTTGGGGATGAGCCTCTGGGATTGGGGTATACCAACAGCAATAAGCCTGATCGAAGTTGTTGAGTCGGTTGATATACCTGTTATAGCGTCGGGGGGAATACGCTCAGGTGAGGATGCAGCTAAGGCCCTAGCCCTCGGAGCGAGCCTTGTCGGCTTCGCATCCCCAATCCTCGGCCCAGCCCTGAAGGGCCCTAAGAGCGTTAAGTCATACCTGAACTTGATGATAACTCATCTACGGAACGTCATGTTCCTTGTTGGAGCAAGCTCAATAGAGAACTTGCGGGGTGTACCCTTGGTCATAACGGGTAGGACAGCTGAGTGGTTGAGGGTTAGGGGATTTAACCCGGAATCCTACGCTAAAAGGAGGATCAAGTAGCTGTATATGAATAGTAATCAGTCAGTGGAGGTTATTCAGTATGACTCATGATATAGAGAACCTTCTAAGAGAGAACGCCCAGCTGATAAATGAGAGGATGGAGAAGTACATCCCAAGGAGACACTGCGCCGACTCGCTGATCTTTAAGTTGAACCCTCCAAGGTACACACCCGACCTGGAAGCTCTGGATAGAGCCATATCAGAGCCGACATGGGAGTTCCTGGATAGGGGCGGAAAACGGTGGAGGCCGACGCTCTTCCTCCTCACATGTGAAGCCCTAGGTTCAGACCCTAAAGAGTACCTAGACTTCGCCGTTATACCGGAGATCATCCATAATGGAACACTGATAGCGGATGACATTGAGGACTCATCCGAGTTCAGAAGGGGGAAGCCGTGTACATACAGGATCTTCGGCCTAGACATAGCCATCAACGTGTCGAACTTCCTGTACTTCATACCGATGATCGTCCTCAGCGAGAATAGGGGAAGGATGAACCCCCAGAAGGCGAGGAGGCTCTACGAGATATACGTCCACGAGATGGTGAACCTCAGCATGGGCCAGGCAATGGATATCGCATGGCATAGAGGTCTAATAGATGCGGACAAGATAACTGGGGAGCACTACCTCCAGATGTGCGCTTACAAGACGGGAACGCTGGCAAGGATGGCCGCTAAGATGGCCGCCGTATTGGCTGATGCAGAGGATGAGGTGGTCAATGTGATGGGCCGATTCGCAGAGTCGATTGGCGTGGCCTTCCAGATACAGGATGACGTGCTCGACCTAACCGGTGGAGTCTTCGCGAAGGGGAAGGGCGGGGTTGGTATGGATATAACAGAGGGCAAACGGACGCTGATAGTTATCCACACGCTGAGAGAGGCAGCTCCAACCGACAGAAGGAGGCTCATTGAGATACTAAATATGCATACCAGAGACCCCAAGTTGAGGATGGAGGCTATAAACATAATGAAGAGGTACGGCTCGATAGAATACGCTAGGAAGGTTGCCCTAAGGCTGAAGGATGAGGGTTGGAACGAGGTGGATAAGATTCTACCCGAGTCTAAAGCCAAAGAGAGGTTGAGGGCCCTCGCGGATTACCTCGTGGAGCGTGAGATATAAAGAGGGTTAGCCTCCTCCCTCCTAAGTCAGTTCATAAGGTTGTAGAGAGAGGACATGAAATCCAACCCTGAAGAGAAGGTCAAACTTGAAGGGCGGATAAGGAGGATAGCCCTACTAAACGCCGTAAGGCATGATGGGAAGGCTAAGGTTAAACCGGTGATCGGTAGACTACTCGCTGAGGAACCAAGCCTCAGAAGCAAGGTGAAGGAGATAACGCCGCTTGCAACGAGTATAGTGGAGGAGGTGAACAGGCTAACCTTAACCGAGCAGAGGTCCATACTTGAGAGGTTGTGGCCCCAAGCCCTCGAGAGGAGGGAGAGGAGGGGGAAAGAGAGGGTTCTACCACCACTCCCAAACGTTGACAAGTACGAGAGAGTTGTAACCCGATTCGCACCGAACCCGGACTGCGTCCTACACCTAGGCTCAGCTAGGGCGATAATACTAAGCCATGAATACGCGAGGATGTACAACGGCCTCTTCATCCTGCGGTTCGAGGATACAGACCCCAGACTCAAGAGATCGGCGTTACAATTCTTTGATCTTATAAGGGAGGACCTAAGGTGGCTCGGTTGCAGGTGGGATGGGGAGTACATACAGAGCGATAGGCTTCCAATCTACTACAAGTACGCCCGCAAACTGATAGAGGATGGAAACGCCTACGTCTGCACATGCAAACCTGAAGACTTCAGGGCTAGAGTAGCCAGGATGGAGCCATGCCCATGCAGAAACTTAAGCCCGGAGGAGAACCTAACCCGCTGGGAGGCGATGCACGACGGCTCATACCGGGAGGGCGAGGCAGTCCTGAGGATAAAGACGGACCTAAACCACCCAAATCCAGCCGTGAGAGACTGGCCGGCCTTCAGGATAATAGACACGAAGAGGTATCCACATCCAAGGGTTGGCGATAGGTATAGGGTGTGGCCGCTTTACAACTTCGCGTGCGGAGTAGACGACCACCTGATGGGTATAACCCACATAATAAGGGGCAAGGAACACCTAACAAACCAGAGGAGGCAGGAGTACCTATACCGTCACCTAGGGTGGGATTACCCGGAGGCTATACATTACGGCAGGCTGAAGATTGTTGGGGCTCACCTAAGCAAGTCCAAGATCCTACAAGGCGTTAGAAGCGGCATATACAAAGGCTGGGACGACCCTAGGCTTGCAACATTCCAAGCGTTGAGGAGGCGTGGGATAAAGCCCGAGGCCATAAGGCGCCTGATAATTGATATAGGCCCAAGGGCCGCCGATATAACCCTAAGCTGGGAGAACCTATACGCCATAAACCGCAAACTCGTCGATCCAGAGGCGGACAGATACTTCTTCGTCCAGGATCCAGTTAAGCTCACCGTGAAAGGTGTTCCAGAAGAGTCTATTGCGGCGAGGGTTCCACTCCACCCAGACCACCCTGAAAGGGGATACAGAACCCTCAAGTTGAGCGTGAGGGGAGGCGAAGCAACAGTTCTAATCTCCAGCGGCGATATAAAGCTCCTGGAGGTAAACAGGATCATAAGGCTTATAGGGCTCCTAAACCTGCAGGTGGAGGAGGTTGGGGAGGGAAGGGTTGTAGGAGTCTTCCACAGCTGGTCACATGAGGAGGCTAGGAGGGTTAAAGCTCCATTGATCCACTGGCTACCGGCTGGAACAGGGATACCGTGTAGGGTTGTTATGCCGGACGGCTCTCTGCTGGAGGGTTTTGTGGAGGAGACGATTTTCGGGGTTAAGGTTGACACAGTCGTCCAGTTTGAGCGTTTCGGCTTCGTAAGAGTCGACGATGTAAACGGCGGGGTAACAGTCTACTTTACCCATAAATAACGATCTGTATAATATAATAGGTGCTCTACTATTAGGTTCTGGGTGTGGCTTAATGTTGGATAAGAAGGTTATATCAATCCTGTTTCTATTCGCAATCGCCGCCTCCAGCTTCACGTTAGGCTACTCCATCGCCACGCTCGTGAGCCTACAAGCCCACGTAAGTGAGATGGAGAGGCTTGTTAGCCAGGTTCAGAGGCTGAACTCAACCATCCGAACATTGATGGATGAGCTGTCCAACCTGTCCAGTTATGCCGATGAGTTGGAGTCTCAGCTGGAAACCAGGATACTGGGGGTCTACTTCTCACCTAACGGTGGCTGCGAAGAGCAGGTTATAAACTGGATAAACAGGGCCAACCACACGATCTACGTGATGATCTATAGCTTCACCCTTGACTCGATAGGTGACGCCTTGATAGAAGCCCACAACCGGGGGGTTGAGGTCTTAGTGGTCTTCGAGGAGAGGCAGATAAGCAAGTACAGCGAGTACTGGAGGCTGAAGGAGGCTGGTATACCTGTACGCAACGACACAAACCCCTACCTAATGCACAATAAGGTTATGGTAGTCGACGGGTTGATAGTCCTAACGGGGAGCTTCAACTGGTCCCGCTCAGCTGAGGAGAGGAACGATGAGAACCTCATCGTCATACGGAGCGAGTATATAGCTTCATTATACACTGAAGTCTTCATGAGAATATGGGAGAAAAGCAGCGGATAAACCGGCTATAAAATTCTTCAGGGAATAACCGTCCCTATTTAGGTTCACCCTCGCCGAGCTTCCCCTTCTTCTCAACTATAACCTCTGGCGGAGGCCTCTTCTGCACGTACCGGTAGCTCCTCGGCCTACCCATCCTTGTTAATATTCCATCCCTGACTAGGTCGAGTAGTGTGTGGGAGACGGCGGTTCTGTCGTAGTGGAAGCCTATCCTCATCATCTCGTTGTGGACTTCACCTAGAGATTTTGGGGTTGAGAACCAACCCTCCCTCCAAAGCCTCTCGAGTATCCCCCTGCAGGTCTCCGCTCTTCTAGGCTGGGTTACAGCCTCGGTTGGCGGCGTCCTGCTTGAGTATTCAGTTATGGTTGAGAGGACCTTCTCGATCACGTCCTTCACCTGGTCCTCCCTGCATTCCACCTCGAACTCTACATTTCCCACCTTCATCTTTATGTGGATCGGCGGCTTCTGGGATTCGGACATGATATCTCACTATTGTTTATTTATTGTGCATGTTGCACATGCACAACATTTATATAGGCGGATCTCCTATCCAATTAATGGTGAATGTTGTTGATTGGACAATTAAACTATACAACAACACCAAGATATAATTTTCCTCAATCCCTAGAGCTTGAGGTACCTCAAAGATTCATCGAGCTTAGTGTAAACTCGATGAGGAGCGTCATGGGTGGATACTTGCAGGTCTCAACGGATGTGGGGGAGGTTATCGGGGGGCGAAGCGGAGAAGACGAGAACGCCCTCCCCCTAAACCCTAAGATTATAACAGCTCATCTAACAACCCTTAAGCCGGTGAGGGATGGTACGCCAATAATCGCCATAGACGTCTCAAGTGTAAAGATCGGGGAGACCGAGAGGGGGATCCTCTGCGCTATAAGGGGAGCCATCGTCTGGAATGAACGGGGTAAGTATGGATACCTAAGGGTTGGACCCTTCCCCTTCCACATAACTGAGGAGAATAAGAGGGAAATGGTTGAGCTGGCGAGGTTCCATCATCCCTCCATGGCTGCAAGTCTACTCCGTCTGGCTGATGTCCAGGATAGGCTCTCAAAATTGATGGAGAGGTGGCTTCAGATGAGCATCTGTTGCTCGTCCTATGGCAGTATAATCCTCTGGGACGGCTCGCTCACAGCTGGTACTCCAGATACCCCAGTTAGCCTCCTAACCCGCCTCTTGGAGATTGCGAGAAGAAATGGGAACTCGATCTTAGCCTTCTCTAAGGTTACAAATGTAAGGCTTTTGGGGAGGAGGATAACAGACCTGATTTGGAAGTATCCACCCCCATGCGTCTTGAGGCTTGACGATCTAACAACCCTAATGAAGGGTCAGATACGGGTGATGGGTAACGTCTACGTTGTCAAGTTGTGTAGGGGTGGATTACCATTCCGTCTCGATGTGGATGGAGGCATTCCACACAGTCAAGGTGTGCTAGCCATAGAGAGGATACTGGGCAACGAAATCCTATACCAGGGATACCCGGAAACCCTGAGGTTAGCGCACATACTCTCAACCTTCACGGCGAGCGAGGTCATAGGGATACAGAGGTTCATAGCGGAAAGGTACAACCTTAAGGTTATTGTTCGACCGAGCGTTAGGAGGATGCTCTTCGGGCCTTTCGGGACGAGGTTTGAGGATTAGTAGAAGGTTTTGAGGGATGCGCCTATACAAGAAGGTCGGCGATACCGTTCAGATCCTGAGCTTCCCGGATGAGGAGGTGGAGAAGGGTAGCTACCTAATTATTGAGGACGAGAAGACAGGGAGGGGCTTGATAACCCAAGTTATAGATGTACAGTTCGCAAATGTTCCGGGGATAATGGAGGAGCTGCTCAGGGATTCAGCCGCTGATGAGTTCATGAACGGCAGGGACTTCGACCCCTTTAACGCCGCATCACATATACTGTACATACAAGACTCACGCATACTAATATCCAAGATCCGAGGGATGGTTGAGGGTGGTAGGCTTAGGGTGAATAACTCTTGGCTTCCATCTAGGACTAGGTCAACCATTAGGAGGTTACCTATAGACTCCCTCATAAAGCTGGTTGGGATAGAACGTAAGCTTCCGATAAACCTTGGGGAGACCAGGGAGTCATCCCAGCTTGTGATAGATGCGAGGGCGCTCGATGGGAAACTGAATATAATTACGGGGAAGAAGGGGACTGGTAAATCCCACTTATCGAAGCTTCTCATCCTTGGACTCGTCGAGCATGGGGCAACCGTGGTAGTGCTGGACCTGAACGGCGAATATACAAGCCTGGGCCTGAAGGCCGATGGGAGTAAGAATAGGTACCACAGCAAGATACACATCTTGAAGCCGGGTGTGAACTTCAAGGTAGCCCTATCGAGGGTGAACCTCCCGGTTATCATGAGGATCCTAACCTACTCCCTAGACCTTCCGGGCATCTCTTCACGTGAGTTCAGGAGGATATGGCGTTTCCTGAAGGAGAGGGGCTCCCTCTCCCTACACAGCTTGGGCGAGGCTATAATGGGGTGGAAGTGTAACCAGCATGTTAAGGATGCGCTTTACTCCCGCTACTATGCACTCCTACACTCAAACCTCTTCACGGATAACCTTGCCGAGTCCATAGACTTCGGGGTTTTCCTCCGGAGGATGAAGGGTGGCGGCGCTGTGATCATAGACCTCAGTGACGCATCGCCGTTAGATAGGAAGATCATAGTTGAGTATATCCTCGGTAAGGTGCAGGAGTTACTCGCCCAGTGGAAGCTGAGGGCTCTATTCCTCTTCGCCGAGGAGGCACATTTATACCTGAGAGAGACATACTGGGATGATATAATAACTAGGATGCGCCATTTCGGCCTCTTCACGACGTTTATAACGAACCAGCCGAACACGATAAGGGAGAACATCTACAGGCAAGCCGATAACATCTTCCTATTCAACTTCGTGAATGAACATGACTTAGAGATAATCTCTAGAGCTGCAAGGGTTGACGTCGACACCGTGGTCTCAATAGTTAGGGATCTACCCCCACACCACTGCCTCCTACTGGGAGACGTGGTGAAGGACTTCCCAATAGTGGTCAAGGTTAGGGATCTGGATATCCAGACGATGGGTGAGACGAGGCTGTTCTTCACGAAAGAGAAGGTTGAGGCGGGAAAGGGCTTAATCGCAAGCTTATAGCTCTTAGCCTCACTCTTTAACACACCAAACTTGTGAGTTACATGCATAAGTTTCACCACTCCACTTATAGTTAAAGGGTACGAACCAACATTACTAACAAAAGAGATATTAACTCCTCAATGGAAATCCCCTAAGATTCATGATCAAAGGAACTGTGGCACGGAGAAGAGGCGGCCCATGCTCGTATTCCAACCAGAGGGTAAAAGAATCAAGGCGGTTGAGGGTAAGACCATCCTAGACTTGGCGAAGGCTCTCGGGGTTCAGATACGGTCAATCTGCGGTGGGCATGGAACATGCGGGAAGTGTAGGGTCATAATTCGGGATGGGAGGGAGAACCTCTCACAACCATCAGAGAACGAGCTTAGGTTCCTCTCAAAGGAGGAGTTAGATGAGGGTTTCAGACTTGCGTGTCAAGCTATAATATTGAGGGGGAGGGAGATAATCGTTGAGATACCCCCGGAGAGCGGATTAAGCCGGCAGAGGCTCCTCCTCAAAGGGGTTGAACGCTCCATCGCCCTGAAGCCAGCTGTTAGGAGGATAACCATCCGCTTAAAGGAGCCCACCCTAACCGATCAGAAGTCTGATGTCGATAGGCTATTAGACGCGATAGAATCAAAGGTGGGCTTTAGACCAACCATAAGCTACGAAGCCTTAAGGAATATTCCAAGGGTTTTGAGGGAAGGAGAATGGGTGATCACAGCGATTCTCTGGATGGATCGTGAGGTTATAGCCGTCTACCCCGGGGTTAGAGACAAACCGCCTTACGGCGTAGCCGTGGATATTGGGACGACCAAGCTGGCCTTATACCTGCTCGACCTCGATGATGGTAGGGTTTTAGCCTCAGCCTCCACCATGAACCCACAGATATCCTACGGCGAGGATGTCATCTCAAGGATCCTCTACATCATGGAGGGTGAAGACAACCTCGAACGCCTCCATAACGTTGTGGTTGGGGCCGTAAACGAGCTGATAGATGAGGTATGCAGCAAGGTTGGGATAAAACCAAGCGATATACATGACATGACCGCTGTGGGTAACACAGCGATGCACCATATATTCCTGAACGTAACCCCAAAGTACGTCTCACTATCCCCGTACCCAGCCGTCCTCCGCTCATCCGTGGATGTTAGAGCTAAAGACGTAGGCGTGAAGATGAACAGGGGAGCCTACATCCACGTTCTACCAACCGTAGCCGGCTTCGTCGGCGCCGATGCGATAGCTGATATAATAGCGACTGGATTACACGAGATGGAAGACCACGCTATGCTCATTGATATAGGAACGAACACCGAGATAGCCCTGGGAAACAAGGATCAGATAACAGTGTGCTCCTGTGCATCTGGGCCAGCCTTTGAGGGAGCCCACATAACTCATGGGATGAGAGCCGCAACTGGAGCCATAGAGAGGATCTGGATAAACCCTGAAACCTTAGATGTCACCTACAAGACCATAGGGGACGTTAAGCCCTCAGGTCTATGCGGGTCAGCTGTGATCGACGCGGTCGCCGAGATGTTGAGAACCGGTATAATAGGCTTGAATGGAAGCTTCAACTCAGACGTGGATACTCCGAGGCTCAGACGTCGTGAGGGCGCACCGTACAAGGAGTTCGTCATAGCGTGGGGCGACGAGACAGCGACTGGAAAGGATATAGTCGTAACCCAGAATGATATAAGGGAGATCCAGCTCGCGAAGGCAGCCGTCTACACGGGGATATCAATACTGATGAGACACATGAACCTGAAGCCTCTCGATGTAAAACGCATATTCATGGCTGGAGCCTTCGGGAACTACATAGACCCACAGAGCGCGAGGATGATAGGCATGTACCCCGACGTACCCCTAAACCGCGTGAAGTTCGTCGGGAACACAGCTGGCTCAGGGGCTAGGATGGCCCTACTCTCAACCGACGTTAGAGCCCTGGCTGAATCCCTATCTGAACGGGTAGAGTATGTTGAGCTGGGAGTGGACCCAGACTTCCAAGACGAGTTCGTCAAGGCCATACACCTCCCCCACAGGGAGATAGAGCGCTTCCCAACCTTAATGAGGATAATCGGGAAGTGAGCGCTTCATTTATAATCCATCCGGGACAATTATCCCATGTCCTTAACGATGGTTGTGGAGGCCATGTTAGCTGAGAGGATGAGTCTACTCAAGCCATCCGGAACGATGGCCATGGCTGAGAAAGCCAGACAGCTCGCCGAGAGGGGGAGGAGGATACTACACCTTGAGATCGGTGAACCGAACTTCGACACCCCCATGCATATAATAGAGGCTGCATACGAAGCCATGAAGGAGGGCTTCACACACTACACCTCCAGCAGGGGTATATTGGAACTAAGGGAGGCTATATCGGAAGACTTAAAGAGGAGGGGGGTTGAGGTAGACCCTAATACAGAGATAATAGTGACTCCGGGGGCTAAGCACGCCATATACTGCGCATGTATGGCCACACTGAACCCCGGCGATGAGGTTCTAGCCCTATCCCCAACGTGGCCAACCCACTTCACATGCGCTGAGTTCGCGGGGGCGAAGGTTATCGAGGTTCCCTGCGGCGAAACATACACCCTAGATGAGGAGGAGCTGAAGGATAGGATAACCGATAGGAGTAGGATGATAATACTCGCCTCACCGAATAACCCGACCGGTGGAGTCTTAAGCGTTGAGAACCTGAAAGCAATAGCCGATATAGCCGAAGACCACAGCCTCCTCATACTATCAGATGAGATATACGATAGGATAACCTACGACGGCGTAGAGGTTAGGAGCATAGCCTCACTCGGCAACGCGGGGGATAGGGTAATAACCGTAAATGGCTTCAGTAAGACCTACGCCATGACCGGCTGGAGGCTCGGCTACGCAGCGGCAAACAAGACCATAATAGATGCGATGAACAAGATACAACAGACCACCACAACCTGCCCATCAAGCTTCATCCAGAAGGCCGGCGTAACGGCTTTAAGGGGACCCCAAAATTGCGTTGAGGATATGGTGAAGGAGTATGACCGAAGGAGGAGGCTCATAGTCGAGAAGTTGAACGAGATCGATGGTGTCTACTGCCCAAAACCGAAGGGTGCATTCTACACCTTCCCAAGGCTGCCGGACACCGGTATGTCCAGCGTAGATGTCAGCATGAGGCTCCTAGAGGAGGAGGGGGTATGTACAACCCCGGGGACGGTCTTCGGGAAATATGGAGAGAACCACATAAGGATATCCTACGCAGCCAGCTTGGAGGTTATATCAGAAGCGGTTGAGAGGATGAAGCGCTTCTTTAAACGCCACAAGAAGTGAAGAGGCAACGGTTAAGCAGTAACCTCCCCAGCACCAAATTGGTTATTATGGGCGGGTTTAATACCCGCATCATCCCCCTTTATATTTCCGTTTCGACATCCTCTCTTCTGAATGGATCTGTCGGAGGAGTATCCTTTGGGTGAACTCATCTTTGTTGGTTTAGGCCTCTTCGATGAGGGTGATATATCGCTTAAGGGCCTTGAGGCTGTGAGGAGGGCGGACCACGTTTACATCGAATTGTATACGAGCCTAATGGGCGGTCTCTCCATCAGAAGGTTTGAGAGGTCCATAGGTAGGGATGTCACCCTTATATCCAGGAGGGTTCTCGAGGATGAGGATGGGGAACCCATACTTGAGAAGGCTGAGAGGGGAAGGGTTGTCCTCCTCGTTCCCGGAGATCCCCTAATCGCAACCACACATGTCGACTTGAGGATAAAAGCTGAGAAGAGGGGGATAGAGACCCGGATAATCCACGGAGCCTCAATATTATCCGCGGCCATAGGCCTCTCCGGACTGCAGAACTACAGGTTTGGGAAGAGCGTTACGATACCATTTCCCTATGAGGGTTACATATCCGAGACCCCATACGATGTCATAAAGGAGAATAAGGCGAGGGAACTCCACACCCTATGCTTCCTCGACATCAAGGCTGAGGAGGAAAAATACATGACGATAAACGAGGGTCTAAGGATACTCCTAAACCTTGAGGAGAAGAGGAGGGAGGGTGTTCTCACCGGTAAGAGCCTAGCGGTCGGCATAGCTAGAGCTGGATCAAAAGATGTGAGGGTCAAGGCCAGCTACGTTTGGGAGTTACTCCAATATGATTTTGGATCAGCTCCACATACGCTTATAATACCCTCAGAGAGGCTTCACTTCATGGAGGCGGAAGCCCTGATAAACCTCGCCGGAGCGCCGGAGGAAGTTAGGGGGATGGTGGGATGAGCGTCAAGGAGGCAGCCTCAAAGTACATAACGAAGACTGAGAGGGTCCTGGGGGAGGTCAAGTTAACTGGAGAAATCCCGAGGCTGAGCCGTGACCATGTTACAGAGATCCTAAAGGAGGCCAAAAGGTACCTTGAAGACGCAAAGTTTTATTTTGATAAGGAGAGATTTGAAGTGAGCTTGGCATCCATCGCTTACTGCGAGGGTCTGCTGGATGCCTTAAGGATGCTCGGCCTCATCGAGTTTGAGTGGTAGGTGAATATGAATTAGAAGGTTGTGCATGGGATGGATGGTGAGAGAAGGAAGGTTGTCCTGGCCACGGGAACCTTCGACCTCTTGCACTACGGACATGTCTACTATCTAACGGAGGCTAAGAAGACTGGAGGTGAAGACGCGAAGCTCATCGTTGTGGTGGCTAGAGATTCAACTGTGGAGAGGCTGAAGGGTAACAGGCCGATAATTCCAGAGAACCAGAGGAGGGCTGTCATTGAAGCCCTAAAGGTAGTTGACGAGGCCATACTGGGCTATGAGGATATGAATATGGAGAGGACTATAGAGAAGATAAAACCGGATATAATCGCCGTCGGCTACGACCAAGCGGAGATTGAGGAGAGACTGCGCAGGTACATAGCGGATAAGAAGTTACCCATAAAAGTTGTGAGGATAGGGAGGTTCAGCGAGGACGAGCTGAACAGTTCAACGAAGATAAAGAGGAGGGTAATCGAGCAGTACCAAGGGTGAGGAGGGCAGCTTCTATTTCTCATACTCCCTTGCACCAAAAATTTGGGTAGGAGGTGACATTTTGGGTATGGGGACTACACGACGCCATATCTCAACATATCTAAACAGAATAATGGTAAAATTAATAAGGCTGGTGTAGTCTCTTAGAATAAAAAGACTGTGGGGATGGTGGTTATGAGAACGAGGAGTGAACTCTCCATAGCTGCTATGCACAGGATATGTAAGAAGGCTGGCGCTGAGAGGGTTAGCGAATCGGCGGCCGTAGAACTCGCTAAGGTTTTAGAGGAGGTAGGGATAAAGATCGGTAGGGAAGCCATAGACTTCGCTATGCATGCTGGTAGGAAGACCGTAAAGGCGGAGGACATTGAGATAGCCGCCAGAAAAGTTCTAGCAAGAGGATAAAAAACACATAATAAAACTAAAATTTATCCAAAAACAAAGAAAACAGAAGAAAATATCACGAAAAAGGTGAAAGGCAACCTTAAGCTCCGGTAGTATAGTCCGGTCAAGTATGGCGGCCTCTCGAGCCGCAGACCCATGTTCAAATCGAATCGGGTGGCGGAAACGGGGGTTCAAATCCCCCCCGGAGCACCAATCTTTTCTATATTTAGTCATTTTTATTCGTTGAATTTCAAGTTTGAGAGCATTTTCACATATTCTGCTTATGTTTAAGCCTAATTCTTGAGCCGTTCGCCATACGTTTGGGTCGATCCTTATGGTGACGAACTTCCTCAAGGTTGCATCTCCTCTAGATATTATTGGGCACCCTTAACCATTAACCCTTAAATAATATTTCCCATGTTCCCATGTTGGGTGCCATGTTGGGTAATGACAGGTCTGGCTCCACTAAGCCTCAACGGCCCTAAGATGGTGATGATGTGGATCTTGAGTGTGGAACCCACCAACCCCCAATAATACTGGATGGATGATTGACGCATCTGGGTCCTCTCTCAGATTAGAAGCCGAAGAGCAGAATTACTGTGAGAATTATGAGTGATGCCGCAGTTAAAGAGTGGATGAGGGGTATCTCAGATGAGAGGTGTACCCCAACAGCACAGAACCCAGGCAGCACAAACTTCATCAACCTTCTAATGGCTATTCTCACCTCAAAGATCCAGAACGCGGTCATCGATGAGGACTTCCACATATCTATGAGGGAGACCCTATCTGGAGAGGGAGGCTCTGGGGGCACAACTAAGACTGGGAGCTGAGATGCAGCCGCGATAAATATTCCCTTCCCCACCGACACAATAAGGAAGGAGTACCCTATAACCGATAGGGCGCTCTTCACCTTGTCCCTGCCACCGAAAAGTAATAAAAATGGAAGGAAGCATGCGATATAAAGGGATAGATTCATGGATTCCCAGAGGAATGTATCAATCAGGGAGAAGGCTAGAAAAGATTGGATTCCAGATAGGGTTATCAGATTTAAACCCTCAACCTCCTCCAAATGGATCTTTGAGTAAACAAGGTAAATGTCCGCCACACCTAGAAGAACATTAACAATGAAGATGATTAGAGGGCCAATGTAGTCTGGGCTCTCCGATATCTCCGTAAAGACAGTCTTCGGCCTGTATAGAATCCTGAGAATCCTAGAGAGCGCGCATCTAGGCTTTTGCATATATAGGGGTTTAGAGCTTTCATCCAAGTTTCCTGGCATACCAATCATCTAATTAGTGAGACTCTCCTTTAATAAACTTAAGGTTTTTACGGCTCTCCCATTAGGGAGGTCTATGGCAGGCTGCTATCCTCTTCAGGAGACCTCCACTAGGCTTACTGATGGATTTATGGGAGTGACCATGGAAAACTTTAAATACGACTCTCCTGAAGTTTATCACTAGATAGGCTATGCTAACTCGGATAAATAACTTCTATAAATTATCGCTTTTCCTCTTAATTCTGATAAATATGATTATATCAATCAATTATGCAAGTTCCACGTCTCATATCAGAATTACAGCACAAGATTCACTTAATTACAGAGATCTCATAGACGAGATCTCATATGATGCAATACACTCCCATATAAAGAACCTTTCAAGTGTAGGCTCCAGGGTAACGGGATATGATGGCTTCTTCGATGCGGAGAAATACATTTATGATTATTTTAGTAGGGAGCTTGGTCTGAAGACGGTTACTCAAGAGATTAAGGTTTTGTCACCGATCGATAGGGGCACATACATCTATGTTGATGGGAAGAGGTATCAGGCCTACGCCCTTTGGCCCAATTATGTACAGACTTGCTATGTCCCAGCCGATAACCCCATAAAAGGCCCACTCATCTATGTGGGTGAGGGTGAACTAAAGGATTTTAATGGTAAGGTGGTTAAGGACTCAATTGTCCTAATGGACTTCAATACTGGTAGAAACTGGATAAACGCATTTAATCTTGGTGCGAAGGCGGTCATATTTATAGCCCCATCATCAACCTCATTCTATGAGGCGAGAACGAAGTTCCTCCAAACTCCAGTCCACTTCCCAAGGGTCTATGTTTCACAAGAGGTTGGCCTCATCCTAAAGGGATTAGCCGACAAAGGCACTGAGGTGAGCCTAAGCCTCAACATGAAATACGAGGAGGTGGATGTAAAGAACATAATCGCAGTCGTCCCAGGCTTAAGTCCAAATGATATAATAGTTGTGGCGGCCCACTATGATACGTGGTCTGTTGTCCCAGCCCTGGCACCTGGAGCCGATGAGGCGGTCTCAATCTCCTCCCTAATGGAGATCGCGAGATATTTCTCCAAGACCGAGAAGAAGCCCAGATACACCATATGGTTTGTGGCTCTCGCAGGCCACTGGCAGGCTCTAGCTGGAGCCCGAGAGTTTGTTGAGGCCTACTACTTCGACGAGTCTGTTATAGCTGGTGAGAGGAGAATATGGGCTTTCATGTCCGTAGACCTCTCCACAGACATCTCTAAGGCCTCCCTGCTGTATGCTGGGTTCTTCTATGAGTTCCACGGCGGCGCAATCACAGCTATCGATGCGAGGTTTACTAGATGGTTGCGGCCAGTGGTCTTCAATAATATACTCCCAGCCCTACAAAGCCAGAGGCCAGACCGTGAGTACCAGCTGGAGGATGGGTTCCTATCCCAGTGGGGGTGGTGGGCTTCGATCTATGGGCCCTATATGCTTGATAGTGAACCCTTCTGTATCGCGCATGGTTTGGGGTTCGCCTTTAGAACATCAAGTAGCAGGCCGATGTGGGGGCACCCATTATCTGGCATTGAGCATGTCAACCTATCGAACCTAGCCCCCCAGCTCGAGATGGCTGCCGCGATAGTATATCACCTATCCAGTCTCGGCGTCGATATGGATTGGCACCTAATAAAACCAGCCCGCACCCTATACGTTGCTGGAGGGGCTGATGTCGCTGGATACATCACAATTCCTGGGACGGTCATGGTATATAATATCAGCGAGGGCTGGTATGAGCCCGTGCCAAATGCGATAGTCGCCATCCTGAGGGGTGGATCGCTCGGTTACAGCTCATATCCATTCTCGAAGATACTGGTTAAATCTGATGAGAACGGCAGGTTTGAGGTTCATGGGATAGGGGGTATCTTCGCCGTCTCCCATGCTGGCTGGTATGGGGCGGCAATCTTCATCGAGGCCTACGTCATCGATGAGAGGACGGGCCTGATAGAGTATGCACCCGACCTCGGCCAGTGGGGTGCGATGAGGATACCATTCAAGAGATATCCAGACCGCCACCCATTCCCAGTAACCACAGTGGTCTTTAAGGCCTCCTCAATAGTTATATCTGACATCTCCGACCCAGCTGGGATCACCCCCAAGCTGTATCTTGATCCACGCTTCGAGAGCAGCGTATATGATGCTTGGAACTCGGTTCCATACTTATTACAGGTCTTGAACTTTAAGGATCTAAGCGAGTATATCATGTGGGGTATAGCTCATGACCCATCGGAGAGTATCGCAATAGTGTTTGTCCCCCCGAATACCCGTGCCATGATCCTATACAAGCTCACATCAGCATTGAGGATCTCAGGTATACTGGCGAATGCGAGTGAGCTGAGCCCTGAGGGTGAGGGTATACTTGTAGGCCCCATGGAGGAGATCCGTATCATTCATACGGCATACCACTTTGCCAGGAACCTGTTCCTCATAAGTAAGGGTAGGTATGAGAACCTAAAAAGGAAGTTCATCAGGAATGTCATAGCTGAGGAGTTCTATAGGAAGGCTGAAGAGAGTCTGGCCGAGGCTGAGAAGCACTTCATGGATCTCCGATATGATGAGGCATACTCAAAATCGAAGGTGGCATGGATCTACTCCATAGCCCTATACTATGAGGTTATGAAGAACATTTATGACACATTATATGTGAATATACTGATCCTTGTGCTCATGATACCCTCCATATTCCTGTTTGAGGGTTTGGTTCTCGGTGGGGTTGGCAAGAGGAAGCTCATAGGGATATCCCTAATAGCTGCCATCTTCATCTTACTTTATTACCTCATACACCCAGCACCGCATGTGGCCGCAAACTTTTGGATGAGCCCATTGGGGATATCCCTCGAGATACTGTTCATCTTTGTCCTTGGGGTCTTCCTCAGCAAGATACTGGAGATAACGAGGAGGGCCAGGGAGAGGATCACAGGGAAGCACTACATGGAGAAACCCTCACTATCCATAATCTTCACATCCTTTAATGTTGGGATACGCTCCATGAGGAGGAGGAAGCTCCGCACAATCCTCACACTCACAAACATATTCATAGTTACATTCTCCCTGATAGCCCTGACATCGGTTGTCCCAAAGCCCTCTGTAACATTCGCAGAGCCGACCACATTCTACCCATCATATAATGGGCTCTTCCTGAGGAGGGGGACAATAATGGATGTCCCAAACAACGTGATCGACCCATCAAACCTCGACGTCCTCGAAGCCCTAATCCCCTTAAATATGAGCATAAGGGCTTGGTGGTACCCCCAGTCCATAGGTGGGAGGAGGGTCTACACAGTAATATCTCATGGGAATAGAACATGGACGATCAAGGCGATCCTAGGCCTCTCAGTTAGGGAGGTTGAGGTAACCCGATTTAATCTCATGCTCAAGGAGGGCAGATGGTTCCCATCAGATTCATATAAGGGGTGTATACTGCCCGCTGAGGCCGCAGCGGCCCTTGGGGTGGATGTGGGCGACACCATAAGGTTTGAGAGCTACAACCTAGAGGTTGTAGATATCCTCAACACCACATTGGCCAATAAGCATAAGGACCTAGACGGATACCCGATGACGCCAGTCAATCCAGATATGGTTACGGCGTTATTCAGGGGCTTCATCCAGGAGGAGGAGTGGATACCCCTATCCTACAACGAGATAATGATCGTCCCATATAGGCTGATCCTAGAGAGGGGTGGATACATATCGAGTTTAGCCTTCCACTCAGATGACTTCGAGCTACTTAAAGAGGTTGCTGGGACGATCTCGATGGTCTTGAGGGGCTTCCAGATATATATAGCACACGGCGAAACCGTCCTGATAGTTAATCCAGTTGTTACCTTTGGGCTCTATGGATGGCTGATGATGCTGATCCCACAGTTCATCGGAGCCCTAATCATACTTAATACGATGCTTGGAAGCGTTAAGGAGCGTGTCAGGGAGATAGGTATCTACAGCGCAGTCGGGGTCTCACCGAGGGATGTAGGCTTCATGTTCCTGATGGAAACCCTAACCTACGCACTTATAGCCGCCATACTTGGATATATATTTGGGATGCTCACAAATATATTCCTCATAGCATCGGGGGCTCTACCTCCAGAGTTTATAGCGAACATATCATCCCTCTCAACAGCACTCGTCCTCCTCGTGGCCATAGCCTTCACCCTAGCAGGCTCAATCTACCCAATGTCGGTGGCATCCAGGGTGGTAACCCCATCGATGGAGCGTAAGTGGAGGACGGACACCAAGCCTATAGGGGACCTATGGGAGATCCCACTGCCATTCTCGACAACCAACGTGAGGGAGGTTGAGGGAATCCTCAAGTTCCTATATGAGTACTTCAGCACACACACTGGGGAGACCTTAGACCCATTCATTGTAACCTCATATAGTATCTCACTGAAGGATAGGGAGGTTACCTCACGGATGCTATTACAGCCAATAGAGGCAGGGGTCAACCAGGAGCTCAAGGTGGTATTCACCTTCTCCGAGATCGAGCGTAGATTCCTACCGTTGGTCAGGATAAGGAGGCTTGTTGGATCGAGGGAGCTCTGGACAGCTAAAAACTACGAGGTTATCAACTGTATACGTAAGCAGCTGTTGATCTGGAGGGGGATGAGCTCTGCCGATAGGAGGGCATACATATCCCGCAGGATCGAGGGAGAAGGGGACTAGGATCCATGCCTGGGACCTCCATGGAAGAGATTAAATTCGAGTCTGGACTGACGATGCGGTCAGTCATGGCGATAATCTTCGCCAGCCTAGCCATACTACCAGTCAGCACATATGTCTGGCTGGTCTCGGGCGCCGTCCTCGCATCGGCGGCCGTCTACATAACGGTTATCCTATTCTCAGAACTCTCAATAATGATGGGGGCACCCCTGAGAAAGCAGGAGGTCTTCATAATCTATATAATGGCCTCAATAGCTGGCGGAAGCTTCGTCTTCCTCACAATGGTATACCGCCAATATTATGCGAACTCGTTCATAACATGGTCCTTCATCGACCCCTTCAGTAAGAAGCCGATCCCAGAACTGATCCCCAGCTGGTGGGCCCCACCATACTACACCCAAGCTGCAAAGATCAGGTCCCTACTACAGCCAGCGTGGATAATCCCTATCACCCTCTCAACCCTCCAATTCGGTGTACTATCCATCATACAGGAGATAGCCCTCACAATGATCTGCTCAGTCCTTTATATTGAGGCTGAGAAGCTCCCCTTCCCGATGGCCCATGTTAATGCCGAGCTGATAACAACCCTTACTGAGAGGAGGGAGGAGAGAATACACATATTCACAATCGTGACCTTAGCGACCATGGCATACGTCGTCATCAGGGATGGGATACCAATAATAACATCAGGAATGTTCAATGTTGCGATGCAGATAATACCGATACCATGGCTTGACCTAACCACTGGGTACATGGGTATAGAGAAGATAATGCCTGGAGCCTGCTTCGGGATATCAACAAATATCTTGGACTTCGCTGTTGGCTTCGTACTGCCAATCAGCATATTGATGTCCATGCTCATAGGGTCCCTCCTAACATGGACATTCGGGAACTGGCTTGCATTGACAGCGTGGAGCGGCTACTTCCCTGAGTGGGTGAATGAGTGGAAGTCTGGTATGAGCCTGTCCCTCATATGGCAGCGTTCCCTGATGAGGGTTTGGATCTACCCGCAGCTCGGCTTCATCCTGGGGCTCTCATTCTTCCTGATGGCGTCGAGGTATAGGTATGTGATAAGCGCCTTTAAGATGCTGATGAGGCTTAAAGGGGTAACGGAGAGGGGCTACTTCCCAATATCCATACTCCTACTCATGTATCTAGGTGCGTCGGGCCTCTCAATCCTGCTCTTCCACATGTTCGTGCCAGACTTTCCGATATGGCTGGCAGCCCTCGCATCTATAGGTATAACATTCATCAATGGGCTTGTTGGGACGAGGATGCTGGGTGAGGCGGCGGCGCTCTTACAGTTCCAATACTATTGGCAGGGTATAGTGATCCTATCCAACTACCCGAAGATCGACGCCTTCTTCTTCCAGCCCCTCATCGGGGGGACACTCACACCCTCATGGGTCCAAGCTGTCAAGATAGCCCACCTAACCGAGACGAGGCCCATGGACTTCTTCAAGGCGTTCATAATAGCGTTTGTGGCATACTCGGTCTTCAGTCTCGTATACGCCTCATTCTTCTGGTCTATGGCTCCCATACCGTCCTCTGTCTATCCATGGACCCTGATCCAGTGGCCAGTGAGGGCTGTAACCGATAGCATGTGGTACACCCGTCAGATAGTGGCGAGGCCTGAGGTGATCGGATACTCATTCCTCTCAGTCGTCGCATTGGGCCTACTTGGACAGGCGCTAGCGAGGTTTACGCCGATATCCTTCAATGTCGTCGGCTTCGTTACTGGCACAGCCATAGTCCCGCCTTCCACTGTCTCGATGCTGATTGGGGGGCTCATCGGAAACTACGTCATCAAGAGGTATATGGGGGAGAAGGCCTGGAACGAGTATAGGGCGGTCATCGTGGCTGGGGTTGCAGCTGGCATGGGCATAATCATCGGTGTGCTCTCAGCCATGGTCATAATGACTAGGGCGACATGGATCAAGCCTTATTAGTATGCCTCTTTTAGAAACTAGATCTTATAGGTTCTATAAAAATGAGAAATTTGGATGTAAGGGAACTCTGAGCCTCGAACCTATAAAAATTTATAATCCATGGTGATGGAGGTTTGTGGGTAGGGGTGGTGGGTCTATCTCTGAGCTCTAGGGAGAGGCTAATAAGGGCATTTCACGGTGAGGATGTGAATAGGGTTCCCATATCGCTCTATGAGTTCGACGGTTTCTATGACAGCTGGATATATGATTATCCTGAGTATGTTGAGATACTGAGTATGCCAGGGAGAAGACTGATAAGATGTATTTCTGGCATCCATCGGATGGTAGACCCGTCCTCTTTTATGAGGTCCTCGATCAGGATGACATAACCCGAACCAGCTGGGGGGAGGGAGCTCCAGATACACCAAGACGGTGATCAGAACCCCAGTCTCCTCCATCAGCAGCAAGATAAGGGGGTTCACAAGGTTCCTGAAGATGTATGTGAGGAGGAGGGCCCTCATATTCGAGCTGATGGAATTTCTTCCAGGAGAGGATAAGAAACTACCTTAGGCATCTACTACAGAATGGCGCGGTAACCCTATACCGCATAGTTGGGCCTGAATATGCCACGCCGCCATTCCTCCACCCAAGGGAGTTCGACCGCCTCGTGGTCTCATACAACACGGAGCTGGTGGAGCTGATAAAGCGGAGTTGAATCTCTCCATACTGCCTGAAAACATTATTTCTATAGAGCCTTACGGCCATGTATCCCTCCATGCGATATGGACTATCTTCCACTCGCTGTCGTCGTCGAATAGGACTAGGTAATCCTTTTGCCAGACAGCCCAGTCTACATATAGTTTCGGTGGGGAGGTGGCCTTCCCAATCTGGATCTCCTTCCACAGCTCCACATAGACGGTTATGGGGCCATAATAGGCTGCGATGCCCAACTTGATCCCATATAGCTCTATCTCCTCCAATCCGGGGCCTAGATCTTTACTTACAGGCGGATCGATTCCTTCACCGAAGGGAGCTGTATTGCCTATTGGATCCCCATCACAGAGACCACACGTAATAGTATCTCCCCATCTTGCGCCATCAAAGGAGACTGGGTATACGAGCTCGAGGTACCATACATCCGGCCACTGCATGTAGATTCCCCAGAGCTCATATCTGTACTTTACCCACACCTCGATCCACCGCTTCTCCCCATCAGACACCTTAGTACTAGTCCATCCGGATAGGGACTTCGTTATCTTGTCCCCATCTGGTAGCCAATCCGTGGTCGGGTTATACCAGGAGTCTAGGTATCTACGCTTCCCACTGAAGAATAGGTAATTCCCAGCCTCCACTCGAACCCAGACATCAACCCCACCTATCGAGTGGAGCTGTATCCCAGGCATCCACGTATAACTGTGGGAGACGTATATGAGCTCGGACCTTATGGTTGGTGGATTACCCGATTTCTCAAGTTGCGGCTCCGTTATGGTCCCATTCTGAGGCCGTAGATTGAGGGGTTTCATCTCGACCTCGACTGTGATCTCGGTTAGTGGTCTGGCGGGCTCAACCCTGAATAGTTTTGCACCCTGCCACTTCAGGTCATCACTAACAACGAAGACCGTATACTCATGATACGCATATATGAGCCTCAGCCTTCTCTCCCCATATTGGGTTCCACGCCTAAGGAGCAACCTACTAACCTTAAGCGAGAACGTTGTACTCATACCCAAATATACAACCTCACTATGCGGCCTAAGCTCATAATCAGTAAAATTATGGACGCGGACTATGAAGTTGCCGCCCATCGGGGTTCCATCCTCACCTACCGGAACCACATTCACCTTCAGGATCCCACTCGATTTCCCAGCCAACCAGTCAAGAAAAAGCTGGTATAGGACGCTACTACCATTAACCCCAAACACCAAATTTGGAATTACAGTTAAAATTGTCAGAATCGCCGATAAGGAGATCAGAAGCCTCCTACGATCCAACCCCCTCTATCCCCTCCACCACATTACATCTTAATTAGCCAATATATCTTTGGTCTCAAGGATCGTGTAGCGTCATCTAAGCTGACTATATGTTCATGGCTACGAGGCCCCTTCTGGAGAAAAACTAAGTCTAGACTTAACTGAAACCATTAAATGGAGAAGGGCCCTTCTGTCATGGAGGTCTTATAAGTAGCTAAATGATTGTTTAGGGGCATCCCATGTGGCAAAACTTTATATTTTCATACATTGAAAATACTTCTTTGATGTGAAATGTCAGAGGAGGTAGAGAAGAGACCTGCATTGAGACCATGGCTGATCCTGTATGCCATCGTCTTCCCACCGTTGGCATACTTCTTCAACAACTGGCATCAGGCCCTCGGCAGATGGTGGCTCTTCCCAGCGCTAATACCCATCCCAATGATATGGATACTCATAATCTTCTATGTCTTGGAGAGGGTCTCACCCAGGTTCAAGATAAGCCCACAGGAGATGACCCTATTCGTACTGATCAACTACATGGTCTCAGGTTCGATGTGGGTGTCCTATGGCCTACACTACTGGACATCGATCCCGCTCCCAACATGGAATTATGGGTCCTTCATCCACGGCAAGCTGGTGGACCCGTATAAGGAGGTCTACCTCGAGAAGCTCCCATCATACCTGTCGCCGAACGACCTCGACCAGCTTAACGCATTCTACTATGGCGGGACATTCGATTGGGGTGTATGGCTCCCATCCATGCTCTTCTGGATGCTCTGGGCAATAGCCCTATACGTCGGCAGCTACTTCTGGAGCTTCCCCTTACGCAAGCCCCTGGTTGATGAGGAGAGGTTGCCATTCCCAGGGATAATGCCGACCGAGATGCTGCTCACATACTACTATCACGTAGAGGACGGTAGGAGGTCGCTCTTCAGCCTGAGGAGGATTATAACAAAGGTCTTCTGGGTTGGCTTCCTCTTTGGCGTGATCACAGCCTCACCAGTCATAATAAACGCGTTCCTGCCATCGCCATGGCTATGGTATATCCACGGCCACCCAATCCGGTGGACCACATTCACAGAGACATTCCTTCCTGGAGCGAACTTCAACGGCTACCTCTACGTAACCGATGTCTTCGTCGGCCAGTTCATGCCAACCGATGTGCTGGCCACAGCCGTCCTCTGGTGGTTCATCTGCGGAGTCATATACCAGACCATAGCTGTCCGTATGGGGGTTATACCATGGACGCCTGGAGAAGTCATGACAGGCCCAGCGTGGACTGTTGGCCCATTCAAGTGGATGGTCTTCTCACAGTATATGAGTATAGGTCTGGGGCTCTGGGTCCTCGTATCCCATCGCCGCCACATAATCAACGTGTTCAAGGCGGGTCTTGGCCTCGACAAGACCCTACCGCAGGGGGAGGAGGGCGTCTCCTACAGGACCATAGTCCTAGGGGGCATAATAACATTCCTAGTCCTTGTGGCCCTATTCCTTGCTGGGGGCACGTATGCGCCGCTGGCCCTGATAAGCCCACTCTTCTATATACTATACATGTTCGGCTGGACGAGGATGATGGGTGAAGCCCAGGAATTCATGCCATCGGTCCACACGTACACGGGGCTGGTGTATGATATAGGGCAGGCGTTTGGTGGGTGGGGTCCAAAGCCAGACCCAGCGGCATTCAACTCAATAATGATGTACACAAGCCTCGGTAGGGGCGGCGCTAGGATGAGCTCCCTAACAATGCACCACTGGTTCAAGATATACAAGCTTGGACGTGTATTCCGCACCAGGGCTGCCGACATACTCGCGATATCGATCATAACGATGATCACAACCGCGGTAGCCGCCTACCTGATATGGCCATCATGGTACGCAATGACGGGTGGATACTCAACCCAGAGGGCTATTGAGTACCACATCTGGGGTCTCGGCCATATATGGTCATTCACCTATGGGACCCCTCCAGTCATCACCTCACCAGAGAATTGGGGGCTAGCCATAAGCGCAACCGTGATCGCTATACTCATCTACATAATGCGTGCTAGGTTCGCGTGGTTCTTCATAAACCCAGTTGGGATGATGGTGCTGCCACACTGGTGGTGGCCAACATGGGTTGGGGCCTTCCTACTGAAGTACATAACCCTGAAAATTGGGGGCGCCAGGATGCATGAGGAGTATGTGCTGCCATTCTCAGGTGGGTACTGCGCTGGCTATGGGGCGGCGGTGATAATAGCATCATTCATATTGTTCTTCCAGATATCGGTGCCTGAGTTCCTCGCCAGGATCTGATCCTGGTTCCATCATCCCTCTTTTTTTAAGGTTTACCTGAATCGCTTCAAATATGGGGTGATTAACTCTTAGATACGGTTTTGGTCAACCATCTCTTGAAGATCGCCTCCACGAGGTCGGGCTTTATTAATTTGGTGGAGACTCCATGGCTTACATCTACGATGACCTGCGATATTAAGTCCAATAGTCTGATAATGTTGATGAAGGACTTCTTATATCCTATGGACCTCATGATTAGCTTACTCAGGCTTATGACCCAAGAAACCTCCACTGGATTATGGTAGTAATCGACTAGGCGCCTGATTGGGTCGGGCTCCACATCAGCTGGCTCTGTTGGGAGCCTGAGGAATGAAGATAATACTATGTGGAGGGACTTCGGCCGAACCTTCCGCAACATCTTGATCACAGGGCCCGACCTATTTAACTCATCAACCAGCTCAGTGCTGACCCTTATCTCAGGAATGTGATCCCTAAGCCTATCCAGGAGTGTATGGCTCTTAAAGAGTGGCCTCGGCCAGAAGATGGAGCCTCTCCAAGAGAGCTCAGCTGCCAGCCCAACGAATGATCGGTATAGGCGTCTGGAGTCCTCACCCATCCCCTCCTCAGGTACCAGGTCGATCATACACGAGAAGCTGAAGATCTTCTCCATAGATATTGCATATTGACTCTGGATGATGAGCCTGTCGAAGTGTAGGTGGCTCTTTGGGGTGAGGAGGATCCCTCCCCTAACATTCCTCCATTCACGTATATAGTCCCCTAGAATTATAACCTCTAGGGGCTCCCTTATAATCGGCATAATCTACAGCCCCGTCTTCCGTAATATCTGAGTCTATTCCCATACTATTTAAGACTTCCATTTAAGACTTCCCTAGATGTAATCTCGAGATAACCTGTTATTTACACTACAATAGATTTTGAGGCGTGAATTAAGGCCATCCGCAACCTTCTAACAATGCCTCATCATGTAGAAGGTAAACTGTGTAACTCGTGGGCGGTGCCTCGGAAGCAAATCCCATATGTAGGGGGTTGGAAGTGTAGAGCTTTCACTGGTGAAATAAAATCCCATTCACGGGTGAAATGAGGGCCTAGAGTGGGTTGATAGACTCTCCACTGAGCATATGGTTTGTGTCTCCAGATCTTCTATATCTTCCAGAGATACCGTAAAGGTTATCTCTAAACCCTTGTAAGGGTATACTCGTCAGCTCTGGTATGTGGTGGGGTTGATGGAGGATCTACTCGACCTAGCCCTGGAATGCGCTGGTAGATTGGGCGTCGACTACGCTGAGGCTAGGTTCCAATCCGACATATTGGAGTCGATACTCCTTAAGAATGGTGTTCCGGAGGCATCGACCGTCGAGGAGTTGAGGGGTCTAAGCGTGAGGGTTATCTATAACGGTGGGTTGGGCTTCGCCTCAACGAACAACCTAACGAGGAGGGCTGTTAGGGGCTTAGCCAAGAGGGCCTTCAAGATGGCGAGGGCCTCATCAAACCTCCTAAAGAT
>CAZCOP010000003.1:20692-33525 GCA_964499825.1 uncultured Candidatus Bathyarchaeia archaeon | reverse complement strand
TGATGAGAACCTCAGCATACCGTCTGGCTCTACTCCTATACTTCGAGCCTCCCTCAGCCGCGCCACCGCCTGACCGGAAGGTTGGAGTTTGGTTACCGGCTCGCCCGTCAGAGCCTCTATCACCTCATTATCGACGAACGGTTAGCTTATTAATCTTTGGCAACGGAACAACCGCGGCTTAAGGTAAGATTCTTATCCAATTAGCCCCCTTATCTCTTGATCGTGATGTGGCGCCTTCTGAGACCAGATGCTGTAGCCGTACTGAGCGACAAGAGGGCTAGGGCCAGCCTATCCAGGTACTTTGCAGTTATGGAGAACGATAAACCGGCAAAGTTCCAGATAGCGAAGAGGCTCAAGGCTGACTTCAAACCGGACATGGCCATGGAGGAGCTGTGGGAGATACATGAAGAACTCACCGAGGAGTTCTACAAGTTACAGGAAAGGATAGACAACCGAAGGGTTAGACTTGAGGAGCTGGACAGACCGGAGAGGTCATACCTAGACCTGAAGGTAACGATAGCCGAGAGGATACTCGAAGCTTGCCACTTCTGCACAAGGAGGTGTGGAGTAAACCGCCTGGAGGGGGAACTCGGCTACTGCAGGTGCGGCCGAAGGATAAAGGTTTCATCGATGTTTGAGCATATGGGTGAGGAGCCGGAGCTCGTCCCATCTGGGACGATCTTCACGATGGGCTGCACGATGAGGTGCCTCCACTGCCAGAACTGGTCAATATCCCAGTGGTATGAGGAGGGTGAGACCTACACGACTGAGAGGCTGGCTAGAGCCGTTGAGAGGCTGAGGAAGGCTGGCTGCCGGAACGTCAACCTGGTTGGTGGCGAGCCCACACCATGGCTCCAGCAGTGGCTTGAGACCTTCAAGTACGTTGATGTGAACGTCCCGGTCGTCTGGAACTCAAACTCCTACTACAGCGAGGAGACAGCGAAGCTCCTTGCAGGCTTTGCAGATATCTACCTGCTCGACTTCAAGTATGGCTCAAACAGGTGCGCCGAGAGGATATCGGACGCCCCCCACTACTGGGAGGCCTGCACGAGGAACCACCTATACGGGAAGAAGTATGGGGAGCTTATAATTAGGGTCTTGGTGCTGCCGGGCCACCTGGAGTGCTGTACGAAAGTAATACTGAACTGGATAGCTGAGAACCTTGGGAGGGATGTCCGAACCAACGTCATGTTCCAGTATAGGCCTGAGTGGAGGGCCCACGAAGTACCTGAACTCCAGAGGAGGCTTATAAGGAGCGAGATGGAGAGAGCGGTAGAGATAGCTGAGGAGGCTGGATTGACGAACTTCATAACTTAATGCATCCCTAAGTTTTCACGTCCTTAGGTACGAACCGCCTCAACCTCTGTAGAGCCTTCAGCTTCTCCCTGTCTCCTAGGCGTGCATTCTCGATCGCCTCCGTGAGCAGCCTTATTGATCTATCCATGGCCTTTCTATCAACGGGGAATGGAACGCCATCCTTCCCCCCGTAGGCGAAGGAGTACTTGACAGGATCCCTCCAGCTCGGCTTCTCCCCATATATCAATTCTGATATTAGGGCTAAGCCCCTAACGGTCGCCGGTCCAATCCCCCTTATGCTCAGGAGTTCCTCGTAGTTTCTGGGTTGGAACTCGTATGCCTTCTTCAGGGCTTCCCAGTTTATCCTCCTAGGCATGTATAGATGCTCAGATATGTAGCTTCTGAGGGATTCCTCCCCCTTGTCAGGCACCCACTCCTGCAGGGTTCTCTGGTATGCTGGACGGATCGACTTGAGCAGCCTGCCGACTCTCTTCGGCTCCTCCTTCGCAAGGTCCACTGAAACCCTTCTGCATCCTTCACTCCTCATGGCGGTCATATCCAGGACGAGCTTCCTCCTGAGGTTACCCACTATCGCCTCATGCGGCTCAACGACGAAGCTCTCAACACCATCCGATAACCAGTGATACCTTCTGGCTGTCCGGTCCCTAACGTTCATACCCTGCTGTATGACGGCCCAATCCCCATCCTCCGTTATGAAGAAGGCGTGGTGGTAGAGTGGGTAGCCCGCTTGAATGGCTGTGTTGTCGACCTTTGCGCTCATGCGGCTTGCGTAGATTAGCCTCTCAACCTCATCGGTTGGGAGATCGAACTTCTCGCCGACCTGGCTTATCTCCTCCGGCGTCCTCATCGAGGCCTTACCCTTCCCGCCGCATACGACGACGCCGTGCTCCTCGTAGCTTAGGGCGTTCTTCAAGACCCCGGTCACAACCGTTGTGACGCCGGAGGAGTGCCAGTCATAACCCAAGACGCAGCCGAAGGCTTGGAACCAGTAAGGGTCCGACATCCTCCTGAGAAGCTCCTTACGTCCATACTCATCTATGATTATTAGGGTTATCCCCCTCGCCAGCTTGATCATGCGCCTGACTAGCCACTGGGGTGCCTTACCTGTGTGAAGGGGGAGATCCGCAAAGCCGGTTCGCTCCATGACCATTCAGCTCTACACCATAATGAAGTAGATACTCAGTTTAAAAGTTTAAAATTTCATGGGGTGTGGAGTATCCTCACCCCTTAGGCTTTAGTAGGCGCCCCTCCCGATCTATCTCTCCCCTTCTTATCCTAGTCGTTGAGATGGGTATCTGATCCTCAGCTGGAACCATATCTATAACTATAACCTCTAAGGGCTTGAGGCCCCTATTCCTCCTTATCCCGTTTATCTCATGGGCGCGTGGTTCTGTCTCCTTACTGACGACCAACGCCTCCATCTCCCCATCCGAGATGGATGGACCATAGGGGTCGTTCAAGGGGATTATCCTCGCGCGGTTTGTAAGCCCCCTATCCTTGAGGAAGAGCATCAACTCCCTCAGCCTCTCCCCGTAAGATGCTACCTCATGATTCTTTCTCAACCTCCTAGCGAAATCGTCCGTGCAGAGCCCTATAAGCACGGTCTCACCTACCTCGAAGGCCTTAGCCAAGAGTGCCCTATGACCCTTATGGAGTTCATCGAAGGTTCCGCCGACGGCCACAACCCTGAATCTCTTCACCTTCCGCTTTTACTCCCGACTCTTTTTAAAGCCTTAAGTTTTTCAAGCCGCTTCGGTGACGAAGAGGAGGCTTTTGGTAAATAAAGGTGAAGGATAGAGAATACAGACACATCTAAATATTCGACTTGAAATCGTAACTAAAGCGGGTCACCCGACGCTCCAGCCCCTTTAACCCACTGATCCTAGAATATCTTGTATAGCGGATGCTCCCTTGTTAGGGCTTTAAAGCCGAGGCTCCTAGCGTTGTAGGCGAGGATTGCGTCCACCATCGCACAGACGGGGAATATCATCTTAGCCTTGGCTAGGGAACCGTAGATTATGAAATCTGAACCGGCTGCTTGGATGAAGGCGGCGGCGCCGGCCCTACAGGCGAGTTTGCCGTATTCACTCAGGGCTTGAACTTTATCCCAACGTCCAACAACCCCTATCGGGGCGGTTCCAGCTGGGAGTCCAAACTCCTCCTTGGCCAGCCTTATCCCTTGAGCGCTGAAGCCTATGCTTGGAATATCTAGGACTGGGGTTAGGATTAGGGGCTTCTCTATGCCAGCCTTCACAGCTCCATCCAGAAGCCCCATCTTTCTCCGTGAACCCTTCAGGATGGTTATCATACCCTTCGGCCTTGGGTCCATAGGGTTGAAGGCCTGTATTATAGCGGATTTTATCCCGGTCTCCCTTATGGCTTCTATCTCCCTATCGTTCAGTGTATAGTTTATCGAGTTGTAGACAGCCCTATCCTGGAGTCCAACCTCAACCGCGTACTTGGAAGCCTCCACACGGACATCCACACTTGGGCCGTTTATTAGGAGGGGTGATGAAGTGATGTCGGCCACAAAGTCGAGGTACTTGATGAGTACATCCGGGGTCTCCCCGACTACATCAACCATGCATGGGATTCCCGTCTTCTCCGACATCTCCTCCTGAACCTTTATCAGATGTTCAGCTCTTCTCTTATCGAAGATCCCCTTTCTCCTATCCTTAACTATCCTGTGTCCTTCATGGAAGATGCTCCCTATTAGGACTGTTGGAAGCTCACCTGGTTGGCCTCCAACCTTGACTCCCCCTATCTCTAGAACCCTCTGTTCCCTACTGAACTTGAACAGGGTTGTGCGCCTCCTATGCCTCCTCAGTCTCCCTCTTTATTATCGAGATTATCTCTTCAACCATTATTGCCGGGTCTATGGTTGGGTCGTTGCAGTGTACGTCCCTGAGCACGCCCCGCCTCCGGTAGTAGTCTATGAGCGGTTGGGTCCGCTCCCTGTAAACCCTCAGGCGCTCCCTGACAACCTCGGGTTTATCGTCCTCTCTGGTGTACAATTCTCCACCGCAGATGTCACAGATCATATCCCTCTTGGGTTTTAGCGTTAGGCGGTTATATATGGCCCCGCATCTCCTACATACGAGCCTATTTGAGAGCCTCTGCACGATTATATCATCGGGGACGTTCAGGTTTATGACCACATCTATCTCAGTTATCTTGTCTAGAGCCTCAGCTTGCGGTATCGTTCTGGGGAAGCCGTCCAGTATGAAGCCGCCTTTGCAGTCGGGTTCCTCCAACCTTCTCCGCAGTAGGTTTATGATTATCTCATCTGGGACGAGCTCCCCCTTATCGGCATACTCCTTAAGGGTCCTCCCAAGCTCAGTTTTGGCCTTTATCTCATCCCTAACCATATCACCAGTCGAGATGTGCGGTATCCCCAGCCTCCTCTTCAACCTAGAGGCGTAGGTGCCCTTACCAGCCCCGGGCGGGCCGAGAAGCACAACCCTCATGTCCCGTCCTCCAGCCCTTCAATTATATCCTCATGCATATACTAAGGATTGGAAGGATTCTTTTACGGTTTCGGTCATTCACACGGCTGATCGTCGACTCCATGGATTATCGTCGGCTTCGGCCTGAGGTCGAAGAAGTGTTTACCGAACCTCCTAACCCAATTCTCAGCCCACCTCGCCACCTGGGTCCACATTGGGTCAGGTCTCCCGCTAAGTCCTTCCTCAACCCACCTGGAGAGCTTCCCCCTCATGGTCTCGGTCAGTTCGGGTTCCCTCAACGATAGGTTCTGAACCTCCATCGGGTCCCTCTCTAGGTTGTACAGTTCCTCAGTCCGCTCGAAGTAGTTACGGATATACTTCCACCCGCCACTTATCAGGGCTCTCTCCTCATGGTCCTCTATGAAAGCCTCCTCCCGGATCTCTCCCTCCCCCTCGATTATGGGGGTTAGATCAATCCCATCGAAACTTGGAAGGTCCTTCCCATCCGCTCCCAAGAGACTGAGTATCGTTGGGGCTATATCGACCTGTTGGACGTATCCTTCTATAACGGCGCCAGTCGGGAGCATACTTGGAGCCCATATTATTAGGGGTACGTGGACAACCGACTCGTGGAGTCCCGCATGCCCATACAACCCGTGTTGACCCAGCTGCTCACCGTGGTCTGAGGTTATGAATATCACTGTTCTGTCAGCCATCCCGAGCCCCTCCAACTCATCGACAACCTCCCCGATTAGGTGGTCTACAAACCTTATCTCACCGTCATATAGGTCAACCGTCGGCTTCCCAGCTTCCGGAGGCGGCTCCCACAGCTCCCCAACCCTTCCCCAACCCGGGACATAGCGGTATCCAGCCTTGGCCTCACAGACTCTCAGATCCTTGAGGCTGCCAGGTTCATGGTGGAAGATGTTGCGGAACTCCTCCGGCTGGTTGTATGGGGTATGGGGGTCCCAGTAATGGATGAAGAGGAAGAAGGGTTCATCCCTGTGACCCCTAAGCCACGGTATCAGCCTCCTATTTATCTGGTCCCCCCTAACGTGGTGGTGTACAGGCTTCGATGTTCTAGTTACGTTGATGTAGTACTCGAAGCCTCTGACCATGTGGCTCATGTGAGAGGAGAAGTTTACGAGGTTGTCAAATGCCGCTGTTGTGTAGCCTCCGACGTGATCCTGGATGAGTTCAGGGAGCGTCGGTATTGCATCATCGAAGTCTATCAGGTTCGGTATGTTCCAGGGTGTGAGGTAGTAGTGGTGGTGTATAGGTGAGAGGCCCGTTATTATCGATGTGAAGCCGGGCCCCGTCGGTATGGCGGTTGCATGCATATCCTTGAAGATCACCCCATCCCTAGCTAGACGGTCGATGTTCGGGGTTGTATCCCTGAAATACCCATAACACCCAAGGTGGTCAGCCCTCAGGGTGTCTATTACAAAGAGAATGCAGTTCGGCTTAACCATACCAGTCACCCCAGCCATACCATCCAGCCGGGAACATTTTACTTTAAGCATTCACAACCGGGAAGATGGGAAAATGGGGGTCGATTTCAGATCTTTATCCTTTCCCATCTCCCGGATTCTATTGCCCTATAACAGGCATCGAGCATGGCGTTCACGATATACCCATCCCTGTAGGTCTCCCTAGGCTCCTCACCCTTAAGTATGCATGAGACGAAGTGCCTCAACTCGAAGAGGTAGCCGTATACCTCATGCTCCCTCCATATCGGGTACATCCAACCCTTCTTCGCCTCAGCCTTCTCGATTACGTAGCCAACCTTATCCTCCGGGGCGACTGTGAATACTCTTATCCCCGTCTCCCTCGTCGGGTCGATGAAGATCGCGCCGTCTGAGCCGTATATCTCAAACCTTAGATCGAGACCCCCATGGGCCGCCCAGCTATTCTCAGACTGACCCAGCTCTCCGCCCTCATACCTTATCAAGGCTAGACTGTTATCCTCCGCCTCCGTTCTGTCAGTGTGGACCAGCGTTGCACCCCAAGCGTTGGCTTCAATCGGCTTCCCGCCTATGAGGTACCTCGCAACCTCAACGGAGTGGCATCCCATATCTATCAGGACGCCTCCTCCGGAAAGTTTCGGGTTCCAGAACCAGTCTGAGTGCGGGCCGAAGTGCGCCTCACGGCTCCTTATCCAGAAGACCCTACCTATCGAGCCGCCGTCTATCATCTCCTTCGCCCTAGTTATGTGCGGTATGAAGACTTGATTCTCGGCGTAGCAGTGGATCACCCCGTACCTCTCAACAACCCTCAGCATCTCCTCGGCTTCCGTTAGGTTTCTACCCAGCGGCTTCTCACATATAACGTGCTTACCATTCTCAGCAGCCCTGACGGTGGCCTCCAAGTGGAGGAAGTTGGGTAGGCCTATATCGACAACCTCAACATCTGGGTCGGAGCATAGCTTCTCGATGAAGTCATCCCCGTGGTAGACCTTCTCTATCCCCCAGTCTCTGGCAACCTTCTCGGCGAAGCCCCTCCTCCTGCCGCCTATAGCCACAACCCTAGCCTCAACGATCTCCCCATAGCAGGGTAGATGGAATGTGGACTGGACGAAGCCGTAACCCAAAACTCCTACGTTCAGCCTCCTCATAAACCTCCCCCAATACACCCACAATAAATAACTACTGAGGTAAATATTATGTTCTCAAGGACGCGGTTAGGAGTCTGGATGGTGGATAACTTATGGGTAAAGCCGGAAAGGCTGGAGGATGTGGCGTCACCATCTATAACCCTGAAGAGGCGTATGAAGGTTATACGCTCTTCTGCCACACCTATGACTCGCCGGATGTTGCCTCGGGTGAACACGCCTATATGTATCTAATCGATATGGATGGGAACGTAGCCCATAGATGGACCGTTGACACCTCGGTCCAACTTCTCGAGCTTCTACCGAACGGCAACCTCTACTACACAACTAGGGATAGGTCAGATATACACAGGGCCGGTCTAAGGGAGATAACCCCAGAGGGTGAGGTGGTCTGGTCATTCCACTGTAGGATAGACCACGACTTCCACTTGATGGATGATGGCCGCCTGATGATACACTGCATCATAGACAAGATGGCCCCACATATAGGCCCTGAACTGAAGCGTTGTCCATACATCATCGAGGTTACCAGGGATAAGGAGCTGGTGTGGGAGTGGTTCGGGGATGAACATACGAAGGAGCTTGAGGAGCTCAGCGGCATAAGGTTCCCATTAAAGACCTCCCAATTCGAGGGTTACCCGGAGGAGATGAAGAGGTTCCTACTCTTCGACTGGGCGCATAACAACACCTGTGAGGTTCTACCCGAAAACCCATCCGGGAGGAAAGACTCAAGGTTCAAGGAGGGGAACATACTCTTCAGCTATCGCAGTCTGGATGTTATAGGGATAATCGACAGGGAAACCGGTGAGATAGTATGGGCTTGGGGGTGGGGTATACTAGACGGCCAACACCAGCCGACCATGCTCCCAAATGGGAATATCCTAATATTCGACAACGGAACCCGCAGGGGGTGGTCGAGGGTTATAGAGCTGGACCCACTCGAGGAGGAGATAGTGTGGGAGTACACCGGCACGCCTAAGGAGAGCTTCTACAGCGCCTACATCTCCGGGGTCCAGCTCCTCCCAAATGGGAACATCCTGATCTGTGAGGGCGGCCCCTGCCGCATCTTCGAGGTTACAAGAGACCACGATATAGTCTGGGAGTATAGGAGCCCCTATAAGGAGAAGGGAACTCACGGCATCTATAGGGCAACCCGATACTCCCCAGATTACGTTAAATCACTACTCAAGAAGGTAGAACAGTCTGGGCTTAAGAGTTGAGGATCCTCAAATCCGTGACGTTTAATCCTTCTCCGATAGGTATCTGACCATATCGTCGTCTAGGTCGAGCCACCTTGCTAGGCCCCTCGCCATCTCCGGGTTGTTCTGGAATATAACCTTCAGATATGGTATTACCTCCTTTATCGCCCTGACGGATGAGATGTGGCACCTCCTCCTTATCTTCATCCCTATAGCTGATAGGATAGCCCTCTCCCCCTTGCCGCTTGACAGGGTTCTAATCCTATCCGGAAACTTGAAGGGGGTCCATCCATGCGCCCTCCTACTCCATGAGACCGCAACCCCGGCTGTCATGAGGTCTAGAAAGTATGAGATTAGCGACCAATCCTGGGTTGTCCTGATCCTCCTCCGGTATATATCGGCCTTTGAGAGGGCATCCATCGCTGCGGAAAGCTCCTTCGGATTTCGGATCTGGTGTGGCAGGTTCTCGTAGATCCACTCAAAGAGCATATCAGGGTCTACATCAGCCATGTTTACAGCCCTCCTTGACGTCTCCGCGTCCCCGGCGTAGAATATCATCCGTAGGACGTTGAAGATAACCTCCTTGCGGTCCCTCCCGGCGAGCCATGATACATCCTCGTAGGTCAGCCTCCTCTTCCCCTGGGCTAGGGCTTGGAGGTCGTTAACAGCCGACCTGACGTCCCCGCCAGACCTCTCGGCTATAAACCTAAGGGCTGACTCCTCAGCCTCTATACCCTCATGTATACATATTCTTTTCAGGTGTCTAACTATCTCGGTCTTTGATGGCTTCTTGAACTCGACCATCAGGCAGTGCCTCCTCAAAGTTGAGAAGCGTGGGTCGTACGCGTTGTTCGCTATCAAGACTAGAGGGCACCTAGTCTTCCTCGCCACCTCGGTTATTATGCGGACGCCACCCCTATCCGCTGATCCCGTTATCCCGTCAAGTTCGTCGAAGAGTATTAGCCTCCCCTTGCCGAATAGGGTTGAGTACTCGGAGGCCCTCCCGGCTATCCTCCTCACGGCATCAGCTGTCCTGTAGTCGCTGGCGTTGCTCTCTATCAACTCCATGTCAAGGTCTTTGGCCAACGCCTCGATCGTCACGGTTTTACCGACCCCTGGAGGTCCGTGTAGGAATAGGGCCCTCCTCTTTGGTATGCCCCTATTCCACTCCTGTATCCAGCCGAGTATCTTCTCTATGGCCGCACGGTTACCTATAACCTCGGATAGGGTCCTGGGTTTATACTTTAGGGTCCAGGGTATGTACAACTCTTATAATCCTCTCTTTATCTCATGTCCAGCCTCTGTGAGTTTTGCCAATAATGCGCTAAGCTGTATCTCCTCGCTTGAGCCTTGTATGAGCCTGTAGTCTATCTCCCCGATTACATCCGCGAGCTTAACCTTCCACCTGTCCGGTATGTTGAGCCTGAATATCTCCCTGTGGACCTGCCGGATTATATCGCTCCCGGCCAAACCGTACTTTAGGATCATCTCCCTCAATTTGTCCCTGGCGCCTATGAAGTCTCCGTTCATGGCTCTGATTATCATCTCCCTCACGTCGTAGGGGTTGGCCCTCCCAACAACCGAGTAGACGACTTCGGCGCTCACCGGCTTTCCAACTGAAGCCGCAGCTTGGAGGATGTTTATCGTCTTCCTTAGGTCTCCCTCACTTATCTCGAGGATCGCGTCTATACCGTCATCCAGTATCTCGACGTTCTCGTTCTTGCATATGTAACGGATCCTCTCAACTATATCCTCGCGTGGTAGGTAGGTGAACCTGAAGGGTGCACACCTTGATTGGATGGGCTCTATTATCTTCCCGCTGTAGTTCGCTATCAGTATGAACCGCGCCGTCTCCGTGTACCGCTCCATCGTCCTCCTCAGGGCTTGCTGTGCATCAGCAGTCATGTTATCAGCCTCGTCTAGGATCAGTATCTTGAAGGATACCTCACCTATCGACCTCGTTCTGGCGAAGGTCTTAACGGTCTCCCTGACGACGTTTATACCCCTCTCATCGCTTGCGTTCAACTCCATTATGTACTCCCTATACCCCTCCCCGTAGAGGTCGTGGGCTAGGCATAGAGCAGCCGTGGTCTTGCCGGTTCCGGGCGGCCCGGCGAAGATGCAGTGGGGTACGTTCTTGGCTTCAACGAAGCTCTTCAGCCTCTCGACTATCTCCCTCTGGTTCACTATCTCGTCGAGCGTCTTTGGGCGATACTTCTCAGTCCACATCTCATAGCTCATTCTCTACACCTATAACGGAATATAGGAGGGTTGAACCCTCTAGATTAGGATTGCCTTCTAAACTTTTAAAGGCTTCTTAGGTAACCCTCACACCGCTCAGGTACCTTCTCGCGGATGGTAGAACCCTAACCCTCCCAGCAACCTCGAAGGCTCCGGTCAACCTTATATCCTCCGATGATGAGCCGACCATGACCGTGTATGTTCCAGGCTCAACTATAAGCCTCATGTTGCGGTCGTAGAAGGCAAGCTGGTCCATGTACAACGTGAAGACAACGGTTCTCTCCTCGCCAGGCTTCAAACCCAACCTCTTAAAACCCTTCAACTCCTTAACGGGCCTCGACACGCTCGCGAAGTCATCCCTCACATACAATTGTGCAACCTCCTCGCCGTAGAGGCCTCCAACATTCTTCAAGTTGAAGCTTATCCTCACCTTCCCGGCTGGTGTGACCCTCCTTGGCTCTATCGAGAGGCCGCTATACTCGAACCTCGTGTAGCTTAACCCGTGACCGAAGGGGTATAGCGGCTTCGCGCCCATTGAGACATAATCCCTGAAGGAGGAGGGCCTCCTGTTATAGTGGACTGGTATCTGGCCCTCAACGTATGGGAAGGATACCGGGAGCCTACCGGCCGGGTTATAATCACCGAAGAGTACATCTGCGACGGCTTTTCCACCCTCCTCACCTGGGAGCCATGCCTCGATTATGGCTGAACAGTTCTCGGCAACCCACCCGAGTGATAGGGGCCTACCATTAACCAAAACGACGACCATGGGTTTGCCGACTCCATGAAGGGTCTTCAACAGCTCCTCTTGGACTCCCGGAAGCCTGAGGCTTGAGCGGTCTCTACCCTCACCGGTCACGTCAAGCTTTGATAGACCCGACCTCTCACCTACGACTACAACCACAACATCCGACCTCCCGGCGGCCTCGATGGCCTCCTTGAAACCCTCCCTCGAGCTGCTCGATATATCGCATCCCTTGGCGTAGTATATTCTAGTCCTACCTGAAACCTTGTTCCTTATGCCGTCTAGGATCGTCGTTGCTGGAACAGTTGCCTTTTCAAACCTGAGGTGGGCTGTGTAGCTGTAGTCGCCCATCAGGTTGCGGGCGTTGTCGGCGTTTGGTCCGATTACAGCTATGGAACCGA
This sequence comes from uncultured Candidatus Bathyarchaeia archaeon, assembly GCA_964499825.1. Taxonomy (GTDB): domain Archaea; phylum Thermoproteota; class Bathyarchaeia; order Bathyarchaeales; family B26-1; genus B17-G17. The sequence goes on along the minus strand of CAZCOP010000003.1, from coordinate 21,565 downwards.
TATCCCTCGCTATGGGCAGGACTCCATCATTCTTCAGGAGGACTATCGACTCCCTCGCCGCTTGGAGGGCCAGTTCTCTATGCTCCGCAGTGTCGAAACGGCTTGGGGCTGCTTCAACATCGACGTATGGGGCCTCGAATAGCCCCAAAGCGAACTTCACCCTTAAGACCCTGGAGGCAGCCTCGTCTAGGGCGGCTTCGGATATCAGGCCTTCCCTAACGGCTTCAAGGAGCGGCTCGCCGTAGCAGTCCCTCCTAGGAAGCTCGATGTCTACGCCTGCTTCTAGGGCCATTACGGCCGCCTCCTTCGGGTTTGCCGCCACATAGTGGAAGGTTTCAAGCCTCCTCACTGCGCCGTAGTCGGAGACTACAACTCCCTCGAAGCCCCACTCACCCCTCAGTATATCGGTTAAGAGCTCCCTCGAGGCTGCGCAGGGTACCCCATCTATCTCGTGATAGGCGTTCATAATCGACATAGCCCCGCCAACCCTAACCGCAACCTCGAAGGGAAATAGGAAGACCTCCCTAAACTCCCTAGGCGGAACGTGAACGGATGCGCAGTTCCTACCACCCTCCGGGAAGCCGTGGGCGGCGAAGTGCTTCGGGGTTGCCACCACACCCTCAACCAGATCTGAGCCCTGGAGCCCCCTCACATAAGCTAGGCCGATGGTTGCCACAAGGCACGGGTCCTCCCCGAACGTCTCCTCGGTCCTCCCCCATCTGGGGTCTCTGGCCACATCTAGAACGGGGGCCAGCCCCTGATGGGCTCCAACGGCTCTCATCTGGGTCCTTATAACCGATGTCACCCTCTCAACGAGATCTGGGTTCCATGTGCTGGCCAGCCCTATCGCTTGGGGGAAGGTTGTGGCTCTAT
>CAZCOP010000003.1:1788-20592 GCA_964499825.1 uncultured Candidatus Bathyarchaeia archaeon | reverse complement strand
TCTGGGTTCCATGTGCTGGCCAGCCCTATCGCTTGGGGGAAGGTTGTGGCTCTATAGGCCATGAAGCCGCTGAGGCACTCCTCGTGTATTATGGCTGGTATGCCGAGCCTCGTCTCCTCAATTAGGAAGCGTTGGATCTCATTCGCAAGTTTCGCCGCCTCTTTTGGGTTTAACCTCTGGCTTCCGGAGATTCGGCTTATCTCCCCAACCCCGTGCTTCAGCAGCTTCTCAGCCTTCTCCCTTGAGAGGCTTCCATCCTCTACTATGTCTGGAGCCCAGATTGAGGTTAGCTGTGCAGCCTTCTCCTCCACAGTCATACGTTTCAGTAGGTCCTCCACCCTAGCCTTGATGGGGAGGTTTGGGTTTAAGTAGGGATGTTCACCCCTTATGTTACGCATTTCCCTTCCCTCTAAACCTCTGGGAGCCTACTCCAACGTTTGATTATCTCCTCACTCGCCCCCATATCTCTAAGGAACCTAAGCATCTTCGAGTGGAGCTCCTCCGCAACATCACCCCTCTCCCTGTATAGATTCCTAGTCTGCTTCGGGTCAGCCTTCAGATTGTAGAGTTCAGGCTCCATCCTCCTCCCCAGCTCATCCGTTCCGGTTACATCAGGCCTAACGGTGAGTAGAGCCCACTCCTTCGAGGTTATCGTCATCCTCTTGGCTCCCTCCTTCGACTTCGTTAGGGTTGTTAACGGCGCCGAGCTGACCGCTATCTCCCTCTCCTCGTATTCCTCCCCTCTGATGAGGGGTAGGAGCGACCTTCCCTGAACGGTTTCAGGTATTTCTACCCCAGCGAAGTCGAGGATGGTGGGCATCAAGTCCGGAGGCTGAACTAGGGCTTCCCGTCTTCCACTCACACCCTCAGAGTCGGGCATCCTTATTATCAGCGGTATATGGGCGACCTCCTCGTATAGGTGGTCCCTCTTCCCTATGTAGCCGTGCTCCCCATGGTATGAACCGTGATCAGTCGTGAAGATAACCATAGTATCCTCATATAGGCCAAGGTCCTCAATCTTCTCTAAGAGCCTACCGACCCAACGGTCGACAAGGGTTACCTCACCAGCGTACATAGCCCTAAGGTGGTTCAGCTCATCCTCGCTCAGCTTCGGAGTTATCCTCGGGAAGGGCATCTCGTAGGGCAATAGGTAGGCTCCGCCGAGGACGTAACCGCCCTTCCACCCTGGATCGTACATGTCCACATACCACTTCGGCGGGTCCCATGGCTCGTGGGGGTCGAACATATCAACGTGAAGGAAGAACTTCTCATGTTTGTCGTAGTTCAGCTCCAGCCACTCTATCGCCGCGGTAGATGTCTTAGCGGCGAAGTAATCGCTCTCAAACCTCCTCAATGAGACGTTCTTCAAGTACTGGACTCCAAAGGCCCTCCGTTTCTCGGCGGGGTCACCTGTTGGATGCGTCATGTATCGATCGTGCTCCTGACCCCTGATCCACCACCATCCGTCGAAGCCCCTATCAAAGCGGTGTCCATCCCTGATCATGTGGTAGGTGTCGATTATCAGCATGGTTGTGTATCCCGCATCTCGGAGGGTCTGGGCCAGTATAACCTCATCCTCTGGGAGCGGCTCCCAACCTGAGTAGATGAACGTGTAGCGCCCTGTGAAGAGGTCGTGGCGGTTCGGTATCGTTGGGTATGACGCTATGTAGGCTCTATCGAAGACTACAGCCTTATCGGCGAAGGAGTCAATGTGTTCGGTGTGTATCCAGTCGTTCCCGTAACAACCCAGAAAGTCACGCCGGAAAGTGTCGCATACTATCTCAATTATATTCATACGCAACAACCCAGAAGAATCTACTCCTCAAAGGGATTTAACATTTTTTGCTTCCCTTAACGCCGATGATGTAGAAATATTTAAATGGCTGGAGCTGAGAGGATAGAGTAAAGTAGGAGAGAGAACGTGCATGCCGATAGCTTTTGTCCTAATAAACGCCGAGATAGGGTCTGAGGGTGAGGTTCTCCAGGCGTTGAGGGATATCGAAGGGATCGAGGAAGCCTACAGCGTCTACGGAGTCTACGACATTATCGCGAAAGTTAAGGCTGAATCCATGGATAAACTGAAGGATATAGTGACTTGGCGCATAAGGAGGCTGAACAAGGTCAGGTCAACCCTGACGATGATCGTAATAGAGGAAATGCAGAGGTAAACAACGCAAACCTCCAATCTGGGCTCCACCTTTTAAAGGGAGTTGTAAATATAATCTAGGGTTGCCACCGATCTCCATAAACGCTTGATAACCACATAACCCTGGGGCAAAATAGGGCATGGTTAGGGTCCATGTGGGGTTCGACGATACGGACTCCCCCAGAGGGGGATGTACAACCTACGTAGCAGCCCTCATAATCGAGAGGCTACACAAGTTAGGAGCAATGTTCACCGACTACCCAAACCTGGTTAGGTTGAACCCGAACGTCCCATGGAAGACGAGGGGGAACGGAGCCCTCTGCCTTAGGGTTGAGATCGATGAAGCCCTCCTAGACGAAGCCCGAGAATCCGCAATAGAGACACTTGAGAAGAACTCAGATATGGAATATGAAGGTACAGATCCCGGGATAGTCTTCTTCTACGGCGATGTCCCGGGTGAGGTTGAAGCCTTCGCAAAGAGAGCCATACAGGGTATAGTCAGGATGGAGGACGCCCTAAACCTGATAAGGAGGTTTGGAGCTGAGGCTGTGGGCTTCAAGAGGGGGAGGGGGATCATAGGTGGACTGGCAGCCATCGGGGAGAGGTTGATGGGAGACCACACCTACGAACTCATAACTTACAGAACCCCAGAGAATAGGGGAACCCCTAGGAGGGTAAACCCAGACTCGGTCAAGGAGATGGATAGAGCTACTGGAAGGGAGACCTTCAACAATGTGGATCCAGAGACAGGGCGCATACTGATAACCCCGAGGGGTCCGGACCCTGTATTGTATGGGATAAGAGGTGAGACCCCTGAGATAGTGAGGGAGGCCCATAAGATGGTGCGTATAGGAGAGCCCGTTGAGCGTTGGGTAATCTTCAAGACGAACCATGGAACCGACGCCCACCTCAGAAGGGTTAAATCGATAAGTGAGGTTAAACCCTACAATCCAGTCATAGTGCGTGGAACAGTAGCCGAAGAACCAAGGATCATACCGGGTAGGCATGTCATATTCCCAATCCAGGATGAGACCGGCAGGATCGACTGCGCAGCCTATGAGCCGACTGGGAATCTACGGAGGGCCGCTAGGATGTTGACGGTAGGCGATGTGGTCGAGGCATTCGGGGGCGTTAGACCAGCATCACCAACAAACCCCATCACGATAAACCTTGAGAAGCTGAGGGTGCTGGAGCTAGCCCCACTAATTGTATATAGGAACCCGAAGTGTCCAGTATGCGGTAAGAGTATGGAGTCCATGGGTAGGGGGAAGGGTTATAGGTGTAAGAGGTGCGGCTTCAGGGATTCAAGTTTGAGGAAGGTACCCTACGAGGTTGAGAGGGCTATTAAACCAGGCTTATACATCTCCCCACCTAGGTCTCAGAGGCATCTAACGAAGCCCATATCGAGGTATGGCCTTGAGAAGAGAGAATCCAGATCCGGCTCGGGCGGTTTCGTGCCGTACCAAGCCTTCTCGAACCTAACCTCGTAGGTTACTCATCTCTCATCTTCGTCAGTTATTAATTCCGCCAATTTGTCAATCAGCTCCCCGCTCACTCCATTGCTTGGCACATCCCAGAATCTGATCCCCTTCTCAGAGCAGACCCTCCCACAAACCTTGGAAAGGTTCTCACCCAGAACCCCCTCCTCCCTGACTAGTATGACCCCCTCATAATTCATGGCCTTTACGTATTCGGTAACCCGCCTAACCATGTGGCTCTCCATATCCCGGTCTGGTGGGAGAGCTATCTCATACTGCGAGAGTGGATAGACATCGACCAGCTCAATCGGCGTCACGCCGAAGGGAACGCTATAGATACACGGGTGAACCTTATCTATCTCTACACCTACCCTCCTACGAATCTCCCTCATCATCTTCCTGTACCTCTTAGCTCTCTCGTAGGGCTTCATACCGAAGCTCGGCAGTAGGAGAAGTATCCTCAAACCCTTAGGCGGCGTGAACCTCTCTAGGAGTCTAATTTCGTGGCGTGCAACCTCCGGTCTTGCCAAGCTTAAGGAGCTGAAGAAGAAGACTCCACCCCTCTTCGTTACCGGAGTATGCTCCTCAAGGTATCTACCGTACTTCTTAAGCCTCTTCAATGCTTGGAGTAGCGCTGGGTGACCGTGAGCCCTCACCTCCAAGTACTCCCAGAGGCGGCCCTCGATTATAGCCTGCTTTATACCCCTTATCTCCGAGAAGCAGACGTAGAGGTTGTGCATGCTTAGGGCCCTCTCCCTCTCAGCCTTAGGCATCTCAAGGAGTTCTCTAGGGCTACTCTTTACGCATATCGGACATGAACATGGAAGATACTTTAACCTGCTCAGCCGGATCGTCCCCTGCGGGGTCATGTATCGGTCCTCACGTGCGTATAGGGAGTATGAGGCTGAGTCGAATAGGTCGCATCCAAGGGCAACCGCTAGGGAGAACATGAAGGGGTGCCCGGCTCCGAAGAGGTGGAAGGGGCGTTCCGGAGGTAAGTTCACCTTCGCGGTCATTATCATATCGACTAAGAAGTCGAATAGGTACTGCTCCATCACAGGCGTTGGACTTCCAAGGGCGTGGATGTCAAACTGAAGCTTGCTCATCCTCTCGGCTGAGTATGCGATCAGGTCTAGGTATCGACCTCCCTGCACCGGGCCTACCCAGGCTATGTCTTTACGTCTCTTTAACCCCTTGAGCTGTTCGGCTCTCCTCAGGGTCTCCTCAACGGTGTATTGAGCGTGTTCCCGGGTTGCCACCCATCCGGTTGGTACATCCAGTATCGTGGCTATATCGCTCCCTATATCCTCTTGGTATCTTACTATCTCCTCCGGCGTCGTCTCAACCTTCCCATAGACGAGTATCTGGTAGGCTCCGGAGTCGGTCATGACAACCCCAGGGTAGTCTAGGAGGCTGTGTATACCCCTCCGGGAGGCTTCCTCACCGTAGTGCCTCCTGACTATATAGGCGTTCGTAATTATGGCCTCGCAACGCAGCAGCTCATACATCTCTTTAGGTTTAACAACCTCCCTTACGGGGTTTATAACGGGCAGTAGAAGCGGGGTCTCTACCGTCCCAGTCTTGGTCTTGAACCTACCTATCCTAGCCAGTAGGTCTCTCTCAACTATCTCAAACTCCATCATAACGCCAATCCACGCCAAGAAGTTTAATTATAAGATTGACGATTTAAATGCTAGCTGAAGTAAGGCGCAGGCTGATGGTGTGTATAGTTAGGTTCCATGAGAAGCCTAAACTTCGAGATCCAGTGTTGATTGAGGGGTTACCGGGGATAGGTTTAGTCGCCAACATAGTTGCGCTACACCTGATTAGGCAGTTGGGGGCCAGGCTCTTCGGTGAGGTCTACTGCTCATCCTTCCAGAACGTAGCCATCCCGACCGAGGAGGGAAGCCTAAAGTTCCCAATGAGCCAACTCTACTACCATAAGGGAACGGTGGGGGAGAGGGACCTCATAATACTGTACGGGAACACCCAGGCGTTAACAACTAGGGGACAGTATGAACTCTGCAGCCGGATACTCGACGTAGCCCAGGAGATGGGATGCAGATACGTAATAACTCTAGGGGGGTATAGGCCGGGAAGGGAGGTTAAGGAGCCTAAACTATACTATGCAGCATCGGACATCGAGGTGGCTGAGGAGGTGAGAAGCCTAGGTGCCGAAGCCCTACGAGGGCAGATATTCGGTGTAGCGGGCCTTCTAATAGGATTGGGTAAACTACTCGGTATGAGGGGTTTCTGCCTCTTAGCTGAAACTCCTGGAACCCGCCCGGATGTGGATGCGGCCCGTGAGGTCTTGAAGGGCATATCTAGGGTTTTGGGGTTAAGGGTAAGCCTGGACGGCGTGGAGGAGGCCGTTAAGGCCCTAGATGTCGCGAAGCCCTTCAAGTGGATGTTCCAGCCCGAGAGGAGGACCGGGAGGGAAAGGGGAACGGAACCCGAATGGTTCATATGACAACCGTTTTATTCATTGAAGCTTCCGTCATCCTTCAACCTCATGTGGAGATGAGGAACATGATCGATCTGAACAGGTGCATCAGGGTTTCAGTCCTCCTCACCCTAATCCTCATCGTCACATCGCATGCGTTATTTTCGGTTAATCTAGCCTTGGTGAACGTTATCTCAGAGGTTGATCAGGGGATCCACGTCGCATTAAGCGTGGATGGTATAAACTCGACGGTTATGGAGAGGCTTATGCAGACTGAAATCTTTAACAGTTCAACCATTCCAGGCCTCATAGTTGAGAACTACAAAGGGAGGGGTTACACGAACGTCCTGTTCTATGGTGAAGATCTAGAGGTGAACCCAGCCGGTAAATCCATTGAGGTCAGCTTCTACCTAGTCGGGGCCGATGTCGTGAACTTCGAACCGGATAGGAATGCATCATCACTCGTTTATACGGTTAGAACAGAATGGAGAAGGGTCAATCTGAAGATAAGAGATCGGAATGGCAGCGAGATTCTGACCCTGAACTTGGCAAAGTACTTCGGCAGGTTCATCGAGGAGTGGAACCAGACCGAGTATATGGACCCGGAAGGCCATGTACATAAGCTTTTTGTGTATGAGTATCATGGCTCACCTAGCTCCCTAGAGAACTACGCGGTCTTCCGCATAATACTCCCCAGAGACGCGACGGACGTTAAAGTTATCGGGGATATTATAACCTTCCGCATACCCCTCCCAGTCGAGGATGCATTCCTCAGCAGCCCCTTCATCATACTCATAGCCGTGGTTTTCATAAACCTATTCGCTCTGGTTAGACGTTGGGAGATGAAGGAAGGGATTAAAAAGAGGGGTGCGGAATAGAGGTTAGACCCTTCGGATATCCACTTTTACAGCTCCATCCGTGACTTCTCCGGTTAATAAATATCCATTCTTCAGGAGTTGCCAATCCTCGTCCCTATTCGTCTTCTCGGAGGAGATGACGAGCTTCTCCGGCGTGTGGACATATGACATCTCGAAGCAGGGCTGATCTCCGAAGCATAGAGACTTGACGGAGCTATACCTCTCCTCGTCATATCTCGCATACGCGTATATCCTCTCCCCATCGGTGAGTATTATGTTCAGTATGCTGTATGGACGGTCCTTATCGGGATGTCTATCCCTGCAGTCCTCCCATAGGTTCGATAAAGTCCTCTGGAACCTCCTTATGGCCTCCGGTAGGCCTACTCCGTTCTCCTCAATCTCCTTCATCAGGAACCAGAAGTAGACCTCGCTATCGTTCAGCCCCTCAACCCTTGATCTCCATTTTCCAAGGACCTCCATAACCTCGTCTGGGATATTTATGGAACCGTTATGGACGAACACGTAACGTCCATACGTGAAGGGCTGTGAGCACTCAACCGAGATTATCCTCTCCCTAGGGAGGCCTCTTGGGTTGCTCGCCCTCCTTATGTGAGCCAAAATCAACCTAGAACTCAGGGATTCTATCACCGAGGTGAACCTTCCAAGTTCTGTGTAGATGGGCTTCTCGCTCTTCACCAGCCTTGGGGTTCCGTCAACGTAGAAGCCTAAACCCCACCCGTCACGTTGTAGACGTCTGGGATCCGATCTACTCTGATTATAGATTGAGCAGATATCGTCGAGGAGGTATCTACGCGCATCCGTCGGCTCCGTGGATAACATCCCGAATAAGCGACACAACCTAACTCAACCCCTCAACCTTAATAACGGATAACCTAGTAATTATTAAAGGTTAAAGCCTCTGATGAAATGGTTTCGAAAGGCTTCATCTGAGATAAGGAAGCGGGGAATTGGAAGAATGCCGGATGATATGAACGTTATCATAATCATGTTAGACAGCTTGAGGAAGGATCATGTCGGATGCTACGGGAACGACTGGATAAAGACCCCCGCGATCGATGGATTGGCTAAGGAGAGCGTTCTATTCACAAGGGCCTTCCCGGAGGCGCTTCCAACCATACCGGTCAGGAGGGCTCTCCACACGGGTGTGAGGACATTCCCAAACAGGGGCTATATACCCAGGAAAGGGGATGACGTGAAGATACCTGGTTGGGAGCCGATACCCGAGAGCCATATCACCCTCGCGGAGATACTGAGGAGGGAGGGCTACATAACAGCCATGTACACATCGACCTACCACATGTTCAAGCCCTCCATGAACTTCCACAGGGGGTTCGACTGCTGGATTTGGATCCGCGGGCAGGAGGCTGACCGTTACAGAGTTCCACTGAAGGGGGATATCGAGGACTTGAGAAATCTACCCTGTGAACTCGCATATGGATGCGTTGGCCACACGCTACACTACTGCCTAGCCAACATGCAGGGTTGGAAGGATGAGGGAGATTGGTTTCCAGCTAGGACCTTCGGTGGAGCCATCGATTGGTTGGAGGAGAACCATAAGAAGGGAAGGTTCCTCCTAGTCGTTGATGAGTTCGACCCCCACGAGCCATGGATAGCCCCCAAACCCATCTTAGACCTATACTTCAATACAGCCAATTATACGGGTAGAAGGATAATAAATACCCGCACCGGACCCTACGAGTTCAGGGAGGGTGAACTAGAGTATACTAGGGCCCAATACGCCGGCGAGGTAACCTTAGTTGATAAGTACGTCGGCAAACTCTTGAGGAGGGTTAGGGAGCTCGGCCTATGGGACAATACGATAATAGTTCTTACGTCGGATCATGGGCATCCGATAATGGAACACGGCATACTCCATAAGGCTCCCTACTGCCTATACCCGGAGCTGATGGATCTCGTCTTCATGGTATACCACCCGGATAGGGAGTACGCTGGGATGGAGTGCGACGCCTATGTTAGCCACCATGACATTCTACCAACAATCTTAGCCTTCTTGGGCCTATCTCCGCCAGCACCCGTCGATGGAAGAAATCTTTGGGAGTGGGTTACGGGTGAGAGGGAGGATAGACGGGAATACATGACTTCGATATTTGGGGGTTGGGTCTGGTGTCGGGATGAGGATTACGCCTACATCTCAGATCTAGACGGAGAGCATAGGAGGCTATACGACCTACATGAGGACCCCGGACAGTACAGCAACATAGCAGAGGAGAGGCCTGACATATGTGAAAGGATGTATAATAGAATCCTGAGGGATGCTGGCGGAAGCCTCCCACGCTACCAACTGGATAGACCCGAACTACGCTGGTACAACACTCTGAGAAGTTAGCAGCCTTTACCCTCCCTTACCCCAACTCTTTACACATCTTATGGCTTGTCCAGAAGGTTTGGATTTTAGCTTCCTTCCAACCAATCCGCGTTAAGGCTTCCTCACTTATACCCTAGATTGGAAGTCTAACGCCCAAGCCCCCGGAGGCATCTAGACAGGTACGGGTCTATAGCGATGAGGATGCCCCTTCGGGTCTTGAAGACATAAGAGCTCTGTCCAAGCCGGAATATGGCGAGCTCCCCATCACCGAACGTCGGGTTTTTACGTCATCCATAAATCCGTAAATAATCACTCCCTAGCGTGTTTTATTATATGTCCAACCTCTGGGAGGATCAGCCTCCCAAGGGCTATGGATACGCCTTGAGGGGAACCCGGTATACAGAAGATCGCCTTACCTCTGGATACACCCGCTATTGCGCGGGTCATCATGGCGGCTGAGCCTATCTCCTCGTAGCTTAGAGACCTGAAGAGCTCCCCGAAGCCTTCCAGCTCCTTCTCCAGTAGGGGTCTGACAGCCTCTATCGTTACATCCTTAGGGCTTATCCCGGTGCCCCCACAGGTTATTATCGCATCGACCCTCCTAGACCTTAGGGCCTTCATTATAACCCTTTGTATTACAGCCTTATCATCCGGAACCAGCCTCCTCAAGGTAACCCTATGCCCAGCCTTCTCGACGGTTCCGGTTATAAGGTCTCCTGAAGGATCATTAACCTTCCCAGTCTTCGAGAAGGACTCATACCTAGATGAACTGCACGTTATCACAGCGAATTTGATGGTTTTTGGAGCCCCAGCCTTATGCTTCATCGCGGTCTCACTCATTCGGCTTCACCAACCATTACACAATACGCAAAGATTAAGTAGGTTTAGGATGCGACTGCAAAATTAGCATTTATCCTTTTTTAGGTTTTAGACTCTACCCTGGGACTTGAACTTTCTTAGAACCCTTACGTCTAGGATTGCTGTTGTTGGGTACTGCCCCTCCTCATCCTTCTCGTGCTGTTTCGTCATGTCCCAGATGGTTAGTAGCGCCGTTGTTGCGGCGACTAGGGCCTCCATCTCAACCCCGGTCTGAGCTCTGGTCTTCACTGTAGCCTCAGCCTCAACCGTTTCCTCCCCAGCCACCCTGACATCTACATCGACCTTTGTTAGCGGGATTGGGTGGCATAGCGGTATTAGAGAACTCGTCCTTTTGGCGGCCAGTATACCAGCGATCTTAGCTGTATATAGTGGATCTCCCTTCTCTATCCTCCCCTCACGGATCAGCTTGACGGTCTCCTTCTTCAGTTTTATCCTACCCTTAGCCGTTGCTGTGCGGTATACCTCTGGTTTTTCGGTTATATCCACCATCGACATTCGCTTAGACACCGGGCTATTCCTAGTTGATGATAAAGGCTTAGAACTCCGGGAGGGCTGACTGCTTATCCTTACGGAGCAGTGTAGGCTCCTCCACCCCCTCCTCCGCCTTTGGCTTCTCAGCTTCTACGCCGACCTTCAGCCTTTCGGTTACATCCCCCGGTTGGGATGGCCGGAACTTCGCCAATTCTTCCTGAACCATCGCTATGTGCATCCTTGTCTCTCCTAGGGCCCTCTCCAGGTTTGACATGTGGAACCTTAAGTTCTCGAGCTGCTTTCTCAAGTTGATGAACCTTAAGTGTATTACTTCTGGGACGGGTATTGAGGCCAGGTACTCCTTCGTCTTTGAGACCTCTTTTAGTCTTATTACCTCCATTATTCCCTTGGATGGGTCGCCCCTTATCCCCTTCGCGAGCTGGAGTAGATCTGAGGCTCCCATAACTGCCTTCCTGAGCTGTTCTAGGGCCAGCCTCGAGTTCTCCATAGGGTTATCAGACTTCTGGAAGAGTGTCTCCTTGAACTCATCTAGGGGTTGTAAGACTGCCCTGAACCTCCTCTCTATGGTGGGGGTCATCTCTGGCTTGAGCACCAGCATGCTCTCCGTTAGGCGCTCAGTTAGGCTCCTCAAAGTTGTGACGGATCCCTCAGCCTTCCTCCAGAGGTCCATAGGGAGGAGCCTCTCAAAGATCACGCCGCTCGTTATGTCGGTGGCCATCTTCTGGAGAAGCTTCTCGAACTCGCTTATCCTCCGGTCGAAATCTCCAATCATCAAACCACACCAGCGGTAAGGTTAGTGCCACATCTACTTATTAGCCTACATCGCTTAAATAATTTTTACACTCGTGTAGAGATATCGAGATGAGAAGCACGGCCTAGATTTTCGAAAAAATGGCAAAAATTAAAAAGGCTCCTCACCCAAAGAGGAGAATACCTTGCAGGCTGGAGCGTGTTTCTAGGTTTATGGGGAGAGAGGTTCCCGTCATCATCGGGGTTGGCAGGACGAAGTTCGGTGAGAGGTTCGAGGAGGACCCGGAGGACCTCATAGACGAGGCCGGGTTGATGGCCCTCGACTCAGCCGGGATAGAACGGAGGGACCTCGACGCCTGCTACATATCCGACTACTTCCTCCAACTAACCAATAAGATCGGGATAGAAGAGGGCTTCATGTCCCAGCTCCTCGAGATGCACATCCCGATGGAGAAGGTTCGATCATTCAGCTCAGCCCTCTTCAACGCATGCCACTCAATAGAAGCCGGAAAGTACGACTTGGTACTGGTTGGCGGGGTGGAGAAGATGACCGACCGGCTCGATAAGATAAGGGATGACCTGATGTTGCTGGAGGATCCGTGGAGCTACTACGCCGGTTGCACCCCTGAGTCGAACCACGAGTTGATGCTGAGGGAGTACATTAAGAAGTATGGTATAACTGGGGATTCACTTGAGAGGTTGAAGGTGGCTCTGGCTTACATCTCTGTTAAGAACCATAGGAACGCGGTGAAGAATGTGTACGCCCACTTCCGCAGGGAGATAGACCTCAACCGGGTGTTGAAGGCGAGGGAGTCAGCTCATAAACTCCTAGGCCTCTACGACTTCGCCCCCATATCGGATGGCGCCTCAGCCGTAATCTTGGCGAGTTCAAGAGTTGCCAAGGACTACACAGATACGCCAATCTACATACTCAGCTCAGCCCTCTCAACCGATTACATAACATACCCATCCCGCGGGGATAGGGCCGGCTTCCTGGCAACGAGAATGGCCATGGAGAAAGCCCTAAAGATGGCCAAGGTTGATATCAAGGATATCCACCTAGCCGAGCTATACGACCAATCAACAGTGTTGGAGATGATCTCACTCGAGGATCTAGGCTTCTCAAGGAGGGGGAGGGCTTGGCTAGACTTGGCGGAGAGCTTCGAGAACTTCGACGACTTCGAGGGCTTCTACGACTTGAATGGGCACATCCTATACGTGAATACTAATGGCGGCTTGAAGGCTGATGGAAACCCGCTGGGTGCAACGGGTGGGGCGCAAATATATGAGGTGTTCAAGCAGTTAAGGGGTGAGGCTGATGGTGTTAAGGTGGAGTTCGACGGCGACCTCCTATATGGATGCGTACAAGAGGCTGAGGGGTTCGGAACTAAGGTTTACGTACACATCTTAGGGAGGGGTTAGGTGTGAGTAGTGGACCTATAGAGAGGAGGGTCTCCTACATAGGGGATAGACTTAAGGGTAGCCGCTGTACGATCTGTGGGAGGGAGTACTTCAAGGTTAGAAAGTACTGCGGAGCATGCGGGAGGAAGAGCTTCGGGAAGATCGAGGATATAGACTTCTTCTACGAGAAGGGTGTGCTCGAGTCATGCACGGTCGTTAGGAATCCAACCAACAAGTTCAGGAAACTCGGCTCTTACATTTATGGTATAGTATCATTCCACGGCGGGAAGGTTAGAGTTCCAGGGAGGCTGACGGACCGCATACTCAGGAGTGATGAGGATGTAGACCCCTCAGACATCGAGGGGAGGGAGGTTGTACCAAGGTTCAGGCGTAGGTACAGCGTGGGGCCGAGTGAGATAATCCCAACGATATCGCTAGCCTTCACCTTCGCAGATGAGTACTATCCATACCAGAAGTATGAGGTCATCAAGCCGAGGAAGGAGTATGAGACCCCGGGGATAGTAGGTTATGGAGTCTACGTCTCGAAGTTCAGGATAAAGGAGGGAGCAATAGAGCGGTCCGTGCCGTTCCTAGATGAAGACGCCATAACCGCAGCTGTGGAGGCCGGAAAATTAGCCCTAATCCATTCAGGTGTGGACCAATCATTAATCGGCAAGATATACGTAGGCTCAGAGTCTAACCCCTACGCCGTAAACCCGATAGCGTCGAAGGTGGCCCAAGTATTGAAGCTCGGTGAGGAGGAGAGGGGTGAGAGGGTTCAGGGGATAGATGCCGTCGACACGGAGTTCGCATGTAAGGCTGCCACAAGCATGTTCAAGGATGCAGCAGCCCTTGTATATTACCCGAAGACCCCAACCGATTACGCAATGGTGATAGGAGCGGATAACTCCCAAGCTGCACCTAGGGGTGAACTTGGAGGTGAACTTGACTTCTTCGTCGGATTTGGGGGTTCAGCCTTCATCTTCGGCATGAAGGACGTGATCGCCGAGCTTGAGGGCTGGTACTCATGCTCCTCTGATACGCCGGACTTCTGGAGGAGGGATCTGGAGCCGTACCCGAGGCATGGAGGTAGGTTCACCGGTGGACCCGCGTACTTCAAGCATATAGTGAAGGCTGGCAGGAAGCTTATGGAGAAGATGAACCTCAAACCCGGCGACATAGACTACTTCATCTGCCACCAGCCCAATCCCGTCTGGCCTATGAGGGCTGCTAGGAGCTTGGGGTTCAAGCCTGAACAATACCTGCCTGGGATGCAGGTTTCTAAGTTCGGTAACACCTATTCCGGTTCTTCCCCAATAGGGTTGGCATCAGTCCTCGACATAGCGAAACCATACGAGAGGATAATGATAGTCAGTTATGGATCTGGGGCTGGGAGCGACGCCTACTCCTTCCTCGTTACGAGCCAAATAGAGGAGAAGAGGAGGAGGCAGAAGTTTAACGTCAGGTATCAGGTTGAGAACGAGTATATAGAGTACGTCGACTACGCCACCTACAGAAGATTCAAGGAAGGGCTATAGATAACCCATCAAAGGGAACACATAAGATTTATATCCAACATCGACGTTCCGATGATCACTAGCATTAGGCGGATTCGGCGGGAAGGCTTAGAGCCGCAACCCGCTGATTCTGTTATATGCTAGTTCCGCGACTAAGGACGAAAGGGTAAATGCGTAAACTGTTAAATACTGAATGGAAAGGATTTGGTGAAGTGGCGCTACTGGTGGATGCCGCTTTTCCCTACGCAATCTCCACGGCTTCTCCAATCCCCTTCATCATAGGGGATGGAGTGGCAACCACAGCTAAGAAGAGCAACGGATGGAACGCCGAGCTTTATGGTTTCCTTAAGGTTAACATTAGACTTCCAAGTGACGTAGCTGTTTGCAGTCGCGGGTTTATCGAACAAAGGAGGGGATGTTATGAAGATTAGCGAGTTGAGGGATGGGATGAGGAGAGTTAACGTTGTCGCGAAGGTTCTGGACATATCTGAGCCGAGGGAGGTATACTCCAGGTTCAGCGGGACAGCTCATCGTGTGGCAACCGCCACAATAAGCGACGACAGCGGGACTATAAAGTTGACGCTGTGGAACGACCAAATAGGCAAAGTTAAGGTGAACGACACCGTCAGCATCGAGAACGGATACGTAAAGTCGTTCAGGGGAGAGATACAGCTGAACGTCGGCAGATACGGCAAGCTATCCGTTCTATAGAAAGCCCGCGAGAATGTTTAGATTTGGAGTTTGTGAGGTGAGATAGATGCAGAGAGGAAGGAGAAGGAGCAGACCGGCCTCCAGGGGTTACGGGAGACAGTACCTACCGAAGCCCGTCGAGCTGGGGAAGGAGTACGACGTGGATGTGCAAGAGGTGAGCAGGAGGGGAGATGGGATAGCGAGGATAAAGGGGCTCGTAACGTTCATCCCCAACACAAAGCCGGGAGACCATGTCAGGATAAGGATAACGAGGATAAGCAGGAGGTTCGCCGAGGGAGAGGTAGTCGAGCCCTCAACTGAGGAAGAGGAGTCTTAGATGGCGAGGTACCGCTAGACCTACGGGATCCACCTCTCCAACCGGGACTGGCTCATCCGCTTATAATGGCTCAACATTCTATCTATAACCCTACCCACGCGATCCCTAGAGAAGTCCAACTCCTCACATAGGAACTCGTACAGCTCCTCCCTCTTCAGGCAGCCATATTTTATCTCATAATTCGCGTTTACATCCGGCCTTAGGAATATCTCCCTAACCTCATCGTAGTTCTCGGGGATTCTCCTCCTTATAATTTCAGGGAGCTTCTCGATGCATCCATACCTCCTGATCAAGTCTAGGGCTCTCTTCGGCCCTATCCCCCTAACACCCCTATTGAAGTCCGTACCTATTAGTATCGCTACGTCGACAAGCTGCTTCCTCGTTATCCCGTGGTGGAACAGAAGCTCACCCAGGGTTATAAGCTCCGGCTCTAGAGGTCTAGATATGCCTAGGCTCGGAAGAAACTCCCTGCCAGAGATCGTTAGGTAACGGATCAGCCTTGGGGTTCCGAAGAGGAGGGAGTCGTAGTCCCTACTGCTTGAGGCCCAGACATCTCCTCTGACGGCCATGTAGGCGGCTTGAGCCTCACCCTCACTTGGAGCTTGGACGTATGGTATGCCCAGCAAGCTTAGGAGCTTCTTTGCATCCTCGACCATTTCTCTTGTTAAGCGGCTTGTCATAACCGCCTTTGAGAAGGCTCTTGCGTAGTCCCCGGCCTTTAACGCTTCTCTCCATTCCTCCTCCGCCCTCCTCCTCACTTGACGTCTCTTCTCTATCTCCCGCTCCTTACATCTTGGAGGTTTTCCATCGAAGACGAAGATTAGGTTCATGTTGTAGTTTGATATGAGCCTTGTTGAGCGGTATAATAAACCCGCTAGGTGGGATGTTATCCTTCCATCCCTACTCTTTAGCGGGGAGCCGTCTGGGGTCCGTATTAGGGCTAGGAACTGGTATAGGACGTTGTTGGCATCTACAGCGAGGGTTCTACCCTCCAGATCGTCAAGTTTTATTATCCTCTTGCAGATAATAGGTGTTAAGTTTACTCCCAACTCTCCCTCATAATAGAGGTCTACAAGAACCCTATTAAGGATTCCTTCACCCCAAAGGCTTAAAAAATGTGGACAGATGGGTGGAAGCCTCAATTGCAGGGCGTTAAGCCCTTCAACCCCTTAGGCCGTCCAGCAGCTCATCGCCTTAAGTAGGACTACCATCTCTATGGCTCAGCCAGTTGATCCTCGTCGACTACTGTTACACCTCGTAGTTTTTGTAGGTTTGGGGGGCGGTGACTTCAGGCAGGGACCTACCTTTCAGCTTCACCCTTCACGGTGACTATTACAGAAGTTCTTACGCCTTCGGTCGACATAATCATACAAGGGAGAGCTGGTTTTGTTCTGATCAACCTTTCCTTCTGGTGGTTGTTGTGGGGGTTAGGTGAAGGCCTCCATCCATGTGGATTTCAGCCTTCTAAAGGCTGTAAGCCGAGGTCTGTAAGCGCTCTAACCCTGGCTGAAACGCTCCTAGCTTCTTCACCATGAAGATTTCCATAGAGAATTAATCTATTTGGTTTAAATCCTAGCCTATAAATGGTCATTATCTCAATTTTAAGATTCAGCATTCCAAACCCTAAGAGCTTTCATTTCACTCTGGCCGTAAAGAACCTCTAAGGAGCTAATAAAGTGATCATTAAAAAATGGATATATACCGTATTTCACCATTCTATATGAAGGCGTGGGATAAAATTGAAAGTACCTGAGATTACACCATTAAAGGATAAGAAACTTAACGTTTTAATTGTCGAGAAGGAATATAACGAGCCGTTCTGGCTCGGTGAACCCGATCTCACAGCATCCCTCCAAAGGATCCGTTCACTCCTTAAACCTTCCATAGCCTTCTGCACATTCATGGAGAGATTGATAAAGAAGATTAAGCCAGATTTCATAACTGAAGAGCTCGGAATGCGTTCTTTGAAAGAATTTTATGAAGATAACGCCCTAGCAAAAATTTCTCAGGAGAATAATGTTCCTTTCTTTCCAGCTGATATAGATGAACATGCTAGGACTCATTTAGAGGCTAAATTGGATAAGAAGAGGCGGATGAGGGACAGTATGCTTGAGGCTTTAGAGGAGCTATCTAAACAAGGTGAGGACGAGGAATCCAGCATAAAGAGGGGTTATCTCATAGCTTATCTTCAATCCCTACAGGAAGAATTTGAAGAGGAACTGAATGAAGTACGCTTCCCCATCCGTGAAAGATGGATCGTTATGGAAATATTAGATAGAGCTCGGAATATCAGCGGCAAAGAGGAAGTTACATGTCTCCACATCTGCAGTCCGGAGCATGTTGAGGGAGTCAGAAATCTGTTGGAATCGTTAAATGTAAGGGTTGAAGCAGTCAAGGTTTCAAAAAAGGTTGTCTCACCACCCCTCCGGAAACCGGCCTCCAAAGAACTAACTGATCTACTTAAATCTATGCGAATCCAAGTGAAACCAGTAATCAGAAAGGCTTCAAGCAGCATGCCCTCCCTGCTCTTCCTCCTAGATACCGACCCCACACCCAGCCCCTTCGATATATGTATGGCGTATGATGCTGGATACAGCGCAGTCATACCCTACAAGAACGTAACCCCCGAAACAGCTAGGAAGATTGTTCAAGACGTTATGTTCTCGAGGGGGCCGAAGGGGACAAGGTTCACATGCTTCTTCATCGGCGGCAGAAGCATGGAGAAAGCCGAAGAGATCCTAGAAACCATCAAGAATACAATATTTCCACCTTTCACATCTCCCATAATCATCGATCCTAGGGGAGCCTACACAACGGCTGCAGCGATGGTGGCCAAAGTCGAGAACGCATTATCCGCTCACAAACTTGGAAGTCTGAGTGATAAGAGATGCGCCGTCTTTGGAACAGGTCCTGTTGGTAGAACCGCTGCCATCCTCTTAGCACGGCTTGGGTGTAACATTACCATCATAAGCACCAATCCGAAACGTTCAAATGGAGAAGAGTACATCGAGAAGGTTGTGAGATCCCTGCTTGACAGGTACGGGGTGGAAGTGCAAGGAGTTTATGCGCCTGGATGGGAGGATAAACTTCAAGTTCTAAAGGGGGCTGACATCATTTTTTCCGCTACAGCTCCGGGGGTTCGAGTAATAGAGGCGAGTATGCTGGGGGAACTTAAGCCCGTGAAGATTATGGTGGATGTAAACGCTGTTCCACCACTGGGGATAGAGGGAGTGAAGCTTAGGGATGACATGAGGGAAATTGCACATGGAATCTTTGGGATTGGTCCTCTCACGGTTGGGAGGTTGAAGCATGAGTTGGAGATGGAGATTTTGAGGGAGTCGAGGAGGAGTGGCAAGGGAGTATACGATTATAACTCGGCTTTACAGTTAGCGAGGAGACTATTACAGAGAAAGATTAAATCGTCTGATCTAACATTCACCTTAACCTATCCCACTCAAGAGTAGGGA
>CAZCOP010000003.1:0-1688 GCA_964499825.1 uncultured Candidatus Bathyarchaeia archaeon | reverse complement strand
GAAGGATTTAGAAGAAATCTTCTGATTCAAATTTTGATCGTCCGAACGGTCCTAGGCCAAGGTAATTCATCAGTTTAATTGAGGATTACGTTACGAATTAAACGGAGAACGAGGAAGGAGAAGTAGTCGATCGCCAAGGTTACCGCGATAAACCAAGGTGAAGCGGTCATGAGAACGCCTAGTTGATGTTGAGAAGCTTCCTTGCGGGTAGATGTCCTCCTCGAAATCCTATATCTCGTAACCTCCCTATTGATCTTTAAAGAGGAAGCTTTGATTGCATCCATCCCGCGAAACTATGACTTTGGAGCTTTCAATAGACCTCTATTATCTTAAGTCTAGATTATGGGGTACGGGAATAGGTATCCGCCCTTATGGTACTTCCCCTTTATAGGGATGCTCCTCCCGCAATTCGGACATTTCATGTCGCCCGTTATGTTCCACCTAATTACATCGAAGCCGTAACGCCTTATGAGCAGCTCGTTACAATCTGGACAGTAGGTATTCTCGTAACGGTGGCCTGGGAGGTTTCCAAGGTAGACGTAGTTCAAACCGGCCTCACGAGCCACCTTATAGGCTTCCTCAAGTATTTTAGGCTCGGTCGATGGTATCTCGGTCAACTTGTAGTCAGGGTGGAACCTCAACAAGTGGAGGGGTGTATCCTCCCCGAGGTTCTCCCTGATCCATGTCGCAAGCTGCCTTATCCTCTCCATCGAGTCACCGATCTTCGGGACGACGAGGTTGGTTATCTCGATATGTATGCCGCAACGTTTCATCTCCTTCAATGACTCATATATCGGCTCAACCGATGGAACAGATGAGAACTTTCTATAAAAGTCAGGGTCTCCCCCACCCTTAAAATCGACTGTGGCGGCATCCAGATGGGGCGCTATGGTTCTGACAGCCTCAGGGGTCATGTATCCATTCGTAACGAAGGTATTAAACAGGCCATGCTTGTGGGCGATTATAGCCGTGTCATAGGCGTACTCGAAGAATATGGTCGGCTCGGTATAGGTGTAACTTATACCTTGGCAACCATGCTCCTCAGCCAACCTCACAACCTCCTCCGGCGGGAGGTCTCTACCAGTTATATCCTCCTCCTGACTTATCACCCAATTGTCGCAGAATTGACACCTGAAGTTACAGCCAACGGTTGCTATGGACATAACCAAAGCTCCAGGGTGGTAGTGGGCTAGGGGCTTCTTCCCTATTGGGTCCACATTAGCCGCGCAGGCCTTCGCGTAGTTGAGTGAGTAGAGCCTCCCGGAGATGTTCTTCCTAACCCTGCAGAAGCCGAATCTCCCATCCGGGATTACACACCTCCTGCCGCAGAGGTTACACCTAACCCTATTATCCGCTAGCCTCTCGTAGAGCATAGCTTCCTTCATAAGCTCACCATCACACTATAAAAGGAACATCCCAAGATTTAATCCTTTAGAATGCTACTAGACCTGACTTCAAACAGAAGGTTTAACTCCCCTGAGTCTAACCCTCAGAACTGCAGCCGCCCCAACCTTCGGGATGAAAACCTTCACGCTCCAATGCTTCTCAGCATCCACAACCTCAAGTTTCAACGGAGCCTCCCTCACAAATTCACCCTACAGATGAAGGAACAAAATAAAATGCTATCGAGTAAGCTGACGGAAGGAGTTAACCCATTCCTAACTCTAATCGTGGATGTGGATGCTACC
>CAZCOP010000002.1:30298-37293 GCA_964499825.1 uncultured Candidatus Bathyarchaeia archaeon | reverse complement strand
TCCTTCGTCGAGGACTTCATAAAGTACGATGTTGAGGTTACACGGTTGGGTGCGAAGAGGAGCCTGGAACTGGAGAAGGCAAGGAGGAGGTCTGAGGAGAGCATTAGAAGGGGACCTGAAGAGACCTTCTACGTTTAAACCCTAACCTAGCCATCTACTCAAAGTTGAGATATCACACCACGCTAATTGATTCGTAGGGTTAAGAAGGCTTCTCTAGATCAAACCTTACGTGGAACCCTGAAGTGGGATTCCCTACCCGCGCTGATATACTCACCGTTCAACCGTTCCCTGACGATTGAGGCCACCTTTGCGAAGTTCTCAGAACCCAAATATTGACGCGGCTTAACTATTATATGCTCAGCTGTCTCCTCGAAGTATAACATCCCAGCCAACTCAGGCGGGAAGACCCTCTGCACATCATCTATCGTTCTAAGCCTCTCCGGGGTTACCGCCGACTTCAATTGGGCTGGAGGAGGCTTCAGAGACCTCAATGTCTCCGCTACATCCCTAAGGTCCTCTGAGAGAAGCCTCAATACCTCGAGGAGTTCATCGATACGCTTAAGTATCGCGTCTAAGTTGGCTCTCTCCCCATCCATAAGGCACTCCTTCCCAATTAACTTTCAACCTTCCCCCTCATTTGTTTTGCTATGAAACTCACCGATAGGAGAAATCAGCTCAACCTAACCTTTATCTCACCATCCACCTCTTAATCTTGATGGGAACCCGATTGGAGGGTGGGTGAATGCTGGAGATAGACGGCGGCGAGAAGAGTGGGAGCGGGACGATACTTAGGATATCGGTAGCCCTAGCCGGGATACTCGGTGAGGCTTTACACATATATAACATCAGGAAGAAGAGGAGCCGGCCTGGATTGAGGCCTCAACACCTAGAAGCCGTACTTACAGCTGCAAGGATATGCAACGCTGAGGTTAGGGGTGCTGAAGTAGGCTCTATGGAGCTATGGTTTGAACCGGGCGAGATTGAAGGCGGCAGCTTGAAGGCCAAGATCGGGACTGCCGGAAGCATATCAATGTTGATAATGACCGTGCTGCCGCTATGTGCCCACGCAAAGAACCCCGTACACCTGCAAATCGAGAGGGGAGGAACCGATGTCTCGCATGCGCCAACCATAAACTACATGAAGTACGTCTTCCTCCCCGTGTTGAGGAGGATGGGTCTGGACGCTGAGATCACCGTTAGGAGGTACGGCTACTACCCTAAGGGTATGGGTGAGGTCATCTTAGAGACTAAACCCTGCGGTAGACTTAAACCATTAATGTTGAGGGAGCGTGGGAAGTTCGGGGTTATAAACGGGATCTCCGTATGCACTTTCCTGGCGAATAGAAGGGTTGCCGAACGCCAAGCCAAGGCAGCTGAGAGACTTCTAAGGTCTAGGGGTTATGAGGCTGAGATAAGGGTGGTGAACGACTTCTCTAACCCCCTCCAGAAGGGTAGCTCTCTGGTGTTGTGGTCTGAGAGCGATAGGGGAGCCATTCTGGGAAGCGACGCGATAGGTGAGATAGGGAAGACGAGTGAGGCAGTCGGCAGGGAGGCGGCTGAGAAAATACTCGTCGAGTTGGGCTCCAAGGCAACGGTTGATGTACACCTGGCGGATATGTTGATACCCTACATAGCCCTAGCCGACGGTGAATCCACCTACATTTCACGCTCCATGACAGACCACCTCGAGACGAATATATGGCTCGCCAACAAGATACTCAACGCCGATATACAGGCCGTAAAGAGGGGAGATGTGTACGTAATAACGAAGAAGGGCTGAGCAGAGGGTTCCAGATTGGTTAAGGCTAGAGTAAGGGGCATATACTCAACGGCCTTAACGCGTCTCCTCCTAGATGAAGGCTTCGACATAGTCCAACCCTCAGCCATAATAAGAGAGAGGTTTAAAATCGACTGGGATAAAGGTGACGCTCAGCCCGACATCGACATATACGATAGGGTTGACAGGCAGGGGATAAACGCCGGAGGCTCACCGGAGGCGATCGATACGTTGGCCTCAACGCTCCTATCCAAGCTTGACGATGTCGTGATAAGGAGGCGGGGAGCCCAACAATACATGACGGAGGCAGTGGATATAGGATCCAGCAACTTCTTGAGCGCGGAGTTTCCATTCCTATCGAAGAGGAAGCTCGACTCGATAAGGAGCCTCGTCGCACCTACGCTTGAAGGACACCACTACTACAGGGCTTGTGGCGGTAGAATATCCTCACTGCTCGAGATGGCTGAGAGGTTGCTGGAGCAGAACTGCCCTCCGAGGGAGGTTGAAACACTATTCAAGGAAACGATCAGACCCTATTATCCTAGAGAGGGCTCTACGGTGGGGATAGAACACGTGAAGGTTATAGGTTACACCTTCAACCTGGGTGAGGCTGAAATATTAAAGTTCGATGAGGGGTCGGGCTTCATGAGGCTGAGAAGGAGGTTCATCCGGAGGGGGATGTATGACGGATTGAGGGTTAGGAAGGAGTGCGGGGATTATGCGGTAACGGAACTGAGGATAGGTGGGTGGAGCCTAAAGACTAGGTACTTCTCTAGGGATGATGATTATAAGGGGACATATATCAACTTGAATACGCCAATAGAGCTATACCCTAGGAGTATACGCTACGTAGACCTGGAAGTGGACATCTGCGTTTGGCCGAACGGTTCCTTCAAGGTGTTAGATGAGGAGAAGCTTCAATTGTGGATCTCTAGGGGCTTCATCTCCCCAAAGGTTGGTGACATCGTGAGGGATGAGGTTAAAGCCCTCATAGAGTCGATAGATCTGAGCGTTGAGAAGGTTCCTCCCTGACGGTTACTCCTCTAGGATGTTCAGGACGCTCCCTTAACCGTCGTTGAGATTATGTGGGACACCCCGTTCCTCCCATAGACGCCGTATACCTTATCGGCCTTACCAACCATCTCAGGCTTTAGGGTTATCACTATGAATTGTGAGTTTGAAGCCTCCTCGGCTAGGAGTTCACCCAGCCTCTCGACATGGAAGGCATCGAGGTGGGCATCTATCTCATCGAATAGGTAGAAGGATGCAGGGGTTAAGCCCTGCAGGGCGAATAGGAAGGCGACTGCGGCAACCGACCTCTCACCGCTGCTGGCCCCACTTATAAGGATCGACGGCTTACCCGGAAACTTAACGACCATATCCACACCTCCACTGAAGGGCTTCTCCGGGTTCTCCAGTTTAAGGTAGGCCTCTCCACCACCAGTTAGCCTTGAGAAGTACCTACCTAGATTCTCGTTTATCTGGTTGAAGGCCTCCATGAAGGCCTTATACTTCCTCCTCTCTATCTCGTCTATGAATTTGAGTATGGCCATCTTCTCCCTCTCTAGCTCGTTCATCCTTATTGAGAGCTCCTTATACCTGGCCACCTGCTCAGCGTAGTGTGATAAGGCCAGCTGGTTTACTGCGCCTATCCCCTCCAGCTCCATCTTCATCATCCTAAGGGAAGACTCAGCCTCCCTGAGCTCGGCCTCTGAAACCTTCAGAGGCTCGCTGTACCCATAGGACTCAAGCCTTTCTCTGCACTGTTCCATCCTGAGCTTAAGGGTCTCGAGGTTGAGCCTAACCCTCCCCAACAAGTCGCTGGCTTCCTCATACTCCCTATCAACCCTGTTCAACTTGGACTCTATGGCTTCCAGCTGGGATGTGAACCTCTCCGCCTCCTTCCTCGCGCTCAGCAGGGTCTTTGACAGTTCTTCTTTGGCGCCCTCTAACTTGGCGATCTCCTCCTTAACCCGTTTCTCCTCATCTATGGATCTCTTAACCTCGAGTTCTAAATCAGATATCTGTTTATCGATCCTGCTGATCTGGGTTTCCGTGTTCTTCAGGGCTACGTTTAGGATGTTATCCCTCTCGGATTGGAGGGTCTTCAACTCGTTCTCAACTGAGCCCAGCTTCTGCCTAAGGTTTAGGAGTTCCCCTCCAAGCTTGTCCCTGTAAACCTCAAGTCTCCTCAGCTCCGATGGATCGGTCTTCCTCCTCAGTTCCTCCAGCTCCTCCCTGAGTTTGAGTTCCCTCTTTGAGGATTCCTCACGTTTCCTGCCGTAGCTCTTTAGTTTCTTTTCCTCCTCTCTTAGCAGCCTCCGCGTTTTCTTAATGTTTTCATCGATCCTCCTCAGGTTACTTCGGGTTCTCCCTATCGCCTTATTAACACGGGTTATCTCGGTTTCAACCCTATTCATGGCCTCTGTTAAACGTGTTATCTCAACCCTTGAGTCGTGTATCTCCCTCTCTATCTCTTCAGCCTCTTCCTCCCTCCTCCTAAGGTGGTCTCGGAGGGCCCTAACGGCCCTATCAAGGGTCTTTATAGCCGACTCACTCGGAACTATAGTTGAGAAGTCTATTGGGGCCCTATGAATTCCGCTCTCAACCCCTCCTCCAGCCTCGTATAGATCCCCATCGACGGTCACAACTCGGTAACCCTTACGGGAAGCCTTTAAGGCGGCTTCACCACTTAACGCCAGGAGGGTGTCCCCAAAGATGAAGGATATTGCCGGCTGGAACTCTCTTGGATACCTAACCAGGTCTGAGACCACACCCTTTATACCGTCGATATCAGGTGGGGTTATGGAGCCCGTCTGAGTCAAACCGTCAAGGGGTATTATCTTAATCCTCCCAAGCTTCAGCCTCCTAAGGGTTTCGCTGCATGTGAAGGCAGCCTCGAGGTCCCTAACGACTATTGAGTCGAGCCACCCAGCTGCTGCGGCTTCCACTACATGTTCATAACCCTTTTCTATCTTGATGAGCTTCCTTAAGCGTCCGTATATGCCGGGTATCACTCCCAGCTCACCGAGTTCCTCTATATTCCTCAAGGTCTCCTCCTCGGTCTTGATCTTCTTCACAACGTCCCTCTGAGCAGTGAACTCTATAACAGCCTTGCTGGCGGTCTCAGCTATCTTCTCGGCCTCCTTAACCTCCCTCTCTATGGCCTTCCTCTGCCTAAGCCTGCGCTTCAATATCCTCTGGAGAGACTTGAGCCTGTTCATCTGCTCCTCCTTCACTTTGCGTAGATCGTTCAGGGACTCCTTGAGCCTCTCGAGGGATGCTTCAACATCCTCCCTTCTGGAATTTAGGTCGTTAAGCCTCTGGGAGTACATCGTGATTAGGGATCGACTCTCAGCCTCGTCGCTTCTGAGGGTTATGGATTCCTGTTGTAGGGTGTTCAACTCCGTCTCTATCTCCCGTATCCTCTCATTCACCTTCTCAACGTTCTCCCCATAATCCGAGAGTTCCCTCGAGATTCTCTCATACTCCCCCTCCCTGTCGCCCAGTTCCCTCCTTAACCTATCCCTCTCAACCCTCAACCCCTCAATCTCACGGTTGGACTCCTCTATCCTCCTCCTGAGGGATTCCATCCGGTGTACCGCGTTCTCCCTCATCCTCCTTAGGGCCTCAATATTCGACTTGCCAGAGTTTATCTGCGTCTTCAGCTCGGTCAGCCTTGAACGTAGGTCTCCCATCTCCATCTGGATTCGGAGTAGGCGGGATTGACCCTCCTCAAGCCTCTCTGAGCCAAGCCTCCTCCACTCCTCCTCAACCTCGCGGCGCCTCGAGGACAGGTCCTCCCTTATCCTCCTCAACCTCTCAACCCGGCCCTCAAGCTCCCTCATCCTCGATGAGAGCCTCTCGATCCTCTCCTGTAGCTGCCTCATCTCATGTGATATCCTGAGAGCCTCCAGCCTCCTTATCTCATTCTGGATGAAGTTATACCTAAGTAGGTCGTTTCGTTCTCTCTCTAGGTCCTCTATCCTCTTCTGGACCTCACCAACCTGACCCATCGCCGTCTGGATGGATATCTCAGCCATCTTAAGCTTGCTCTCGGCTTCAGCCTTCTCCGCGTCGTATTGGGCTATGCCGATCATATCCTCGATCATCCTTCTCCTCTCGTTTGATGATATCTCGGCCATTCGAGTTATTGTTCCCTGTAAGACTATGTTATGTCCATAGGGGCTTATCCCAGCAATCGAGAGTATGTCCATAACCCTCGACCTTGAGATCCTCCTCCCGTTAAGCCTGTAGACGCTCTGGCCCTTCCGGTTTATCTCACGGGATATAGTAACCCTACTGGTCTCAACGGGTATGCGGCCGTCTGAGTTGTCAAACTGTATCAGGACCCTAGCCGATCTCCTCCCGCCGGAGCTTGAGCTTCCATGGAATATTAAGTCTGAAAAGCTCTCAGCCCTAAGCCTTCTAGCGCTTAATTCCCCTAGACAGAAGAGGACGGCGTCTATGATGTTAGTCTTTCCGCTCCCATTCGGCCCCGTTATGACTGTGAACCCCTTATCGAGGGTCATCGTAGTCTTTGCGGCGAAGGTCTTAAAGCCCCTAATCTCGATCTTCCGAATGTACGGCAACTTGAACCCCTTTCTTCTGGATGAGCCAGGGTGAGGTTGATGCTTCCCTTATTGACGGTTAATGAGAGGTCACCCTCACACTATTTAGGCGGCCTCAATTTTTATCTTTTACGAAATTGTTGGGCTATCCTGTTGAGGAGGCTTCTTATCCTCTTCTTATCACCGCATATGAGGAGGTAGCCGTCCTCCTGAACACTAACCTCCAACCCCTCTTCACCGGCTAGGGTCTTAACTCTATCCATGGGTACCTCATCTGGGGGCTTGATCCTAATCCAGCTCCTATCCCGCGGTATACCGGGTATGAACCTCCTAACAGGTTTATAACTAACTCTAGGCGGTTTCCTCCTAGCTTCGGCTATCCTCCTCTCCCACTCCTTAACCCGCCTGCTTCCAATCCTCCTTTGAGCTACGGTGATTAGGTAGGACTCTGCATTGCTGAGATGCTCCTCGATCATCCTCAAACCGTCGATGTTATCCGGGTCAACCTCCAATATTCCCACCAAAGTCTTGGCTAGGTTTAAGTTCCTTATAACCTCGGTCGGTATCTCCTCTCCAGATCTCTGAAGTTCAACGGAGAGGTCTGACAGAACCTTCCAGACGGCCTCGTAATCCATAACCTGAACCCC
>CAZCOP010000002.1:0-30198 GCA_964499825.1 uncultured Candidatus Bathyarchaeia archaeon | reverse complement strand
CGGAGAGGTCTGACAGAACCTTCCAGACGGCCTCGTAATCCATAACCTGAACCCCGATCTACCAGATCATACCAGAACTTCACTACTATGGATGGATAACTGCCTTAAAACCCTAACGGATGGAATGGGGAGAGCTAGAAGCTATAAACCCTCACCGTAATTGTTAACTCCACTAAAAGGTTATTTTAAATCCAAATTAAAAATCAGAGGATATTTAGAGATTATAAAAAATTTTTAATACTTTCAGTTTAATTTTTTGTGCAAAAGATTTATATTCTTATAAGTGACAATTATGTATTGCCCAGGTTGGGGAGTAGGCTTTAGACACATGCATTGAGGTAACGAGTCCACCGGTCGAAACAGCTGAAGACCGGTGGGCGACAAAGACGTTACCTCAATGGGCTGGTCATGTGTTTAAGGCTTAGACCCAACCTGGGCATTTTCATTTTACGTAGAGAATAATTCCCATCATGAGGCTTCTATGATCTTCAACTGTCCCCTATACATCTTCAGTATCTCGTCCACCGTTGTTGCGTCCTCCGGTGCCTTATCCAGCCTGTAGTTCCCGGTGAACCTTGGGAACCTTATGGCGAGCCCGCTTCCCTCCCTTACCCTGCCCATGGCGCATGTGTGCGTTGGGCTTAGGGTTATCTCTGCACCTATAACCTCTATCACAACCTTCGGTTCAAACCATACATCAGCCTCCAATGCTGAGTTTACCCTTGGGTGGCGGTGAGCTATCTCGTGGGGCTTCATCATCTCGGGTATCTTCTTCAGGTCTTCATCTGTGAAGCCTGAGCCGCACTTACAGACAGTCTCGAAGGTGTCGTTCTCCTTGTTATAAGCTGCTAAGAGCAGGGCTCCGTAGGTTCCAGCCCTCTTGCCCCTGCCGTGGAAGGCCCCAACAACCACCAGATCCACCGTGTCGGTCATCTCGCTCTTATAGTCACGTTTATACTTTATCCAGAGCCAGCCTCTAGCTCCAGCCTGGTATATGGAGTCCTCGGATACCGCCTTACAGACAAGGCCTTCACATCCGTTCTCTATAGCCTCCTGGAAGAACCTCTCCAGATCCTCCGGGTTATCTGTAACCAGGTAGTGGGCTATCTTGAAGCGGTCGCCCTCCTCAACTATCTTCTCTAGGAACTCATGGCGGATCGGATAGGGTTCAAGCGTTAAGTCCTTACCGTCGACGTACAATACATCGAAGGCGAAGAGTGAGACCGGGTACTCCTCTATAGCCTCCTTTATCCCATACTTCCTCCTTCTATGCATCAGCTCCTGGAACGGCCTCATCTCGCCAGTGTCGGGATCTACAGCCACACACTCAGCCTCTATTATAGCCCTCTCCGGTTTCAGGTGGCTCCTTATAAGCTCAACGGCATCCGGGTACTGCCCCGTTATATTCTCAAGCCTCCTCGAGAAGAGTATCACATGGCTTCCATCCTTGTGTGCCTGTATCCTCTCACCATCATACTTATATTCAGCTATACATTTGCCGCCGAGCTTCTCCAGTATCTCCCCTGGTGAGCTCAACCTCTCGGCCAGCATCGGCCTTATCGGCTCTCCAAGTGAAACCTTAAACTTCCTTATTCCCTCGAGTCCACTCTCAACCAGAACCTTCGCGACTCTACCCAGATCCGATGAGATGTTGTAGGCCCTCTCCAGCTCGGCCCTAGCCTCCTTTCCTCCTCCATAGGCTATCGCCAACGCATCTAGAACGGTCATGTCAGCTATTCCGAGCCTCAACTTCCCGGTGACTGTTCTGATTATGTACTTCGCCTCTTTCGGTGTTGCGTTTGTGAGGAGGCCCGTTAGGAGGTTTATCTTCTGGTCCATTGAGCCGGGTCCAGATGCCTTCGCCATCTTGTCGAGGGTTCGGTATACAGCCTCGACTGTTAGGGGTTTGTAGAATAGTAGAGCCTGGAGCCTCTTCTCCAAGAACTTCTGCGCAGTCTCGCCTAGGTCTCCGGTCTTCTTTAGGTCATCTAAGACCTCCTTCTCCCCTCGACCGGTAGCCCTAGCTACAGCCCTAACGGCAAGCTTCTCGGCTACACCTATCTCCACACCCATGAAGTCCGGGTAGAGTTTACCCTGGGTTAGATAAACTATCTTATCTATCAACTCTTTGGGGGTCTTCTTCAATAAGTCAACGAGTAAATCCGTCATCTCAAGCCTCTTGGTTGTACCCTCTATCCTCTCATAGGCATCCGCGACAAGTTGATACCTCAAGCTTTAGGCTCCTCCCTAAAATAATTAGGTGTGGAGGGGAATATTAAGTTGACTGGATATGGATGGCTGGTTTCCGGGTTTGACTACTCCTGAGCCAAGAGGACGAAGCCGCAGATAAGGTTTATCAACCCTATTATCCCAGCTGCAGCTATCATCAACTCAGGGGTTAGAAGGCTCCTCACGTCAGGTAGGCCGTGGATGTTGAGGGATGGATATAGGAGGTACTGGAGGGAGATGAAGAGCAACAATACGCCGAAGAATATCATCAACCCGCTTATCGAGATTCCTATCCTCCTAGCTAGGGAGAAAACCCTCCTCCTCTCCTCCTCAATCGTGTCCCTTATTATATCAGGCTCCTCACCGTACGGGATTATGGGAGGTTCAACTGAGACCTCCCTCTCCTCCCTCTCTGACACCTGAGCCATCCCCTACAACCTTAAAAGTTATGGGGCTATAAATGTATAAACTTTGGCATCCAGTTTATGTGGCCGTCCCACTCTCTGAACGGATCAACCCTATCTTTAAGTACTCACCCTCTATGTTGTATTCGGTTACGTAAGCCCCCTCCGGTGGCTCTCCCTCGTGGAGGTGTAGTGAGAGAGTCTCGGCTGCTATGTAGCCGCCGTACTCCTTGAAGACCCTGCTCAGTACCGGTGAGGCCTTGTAGTACGTCTCTATCCAGTCAGCTATCTTGAAGCCCGCCGCCTTCCTCTGGTTCTGTATTCTGCGGACTATATCCCTTGCGAAGCCACTCCTCTTCAGCTCGTCCGTGATCACTATATTTACGCCCACGAGTATGTTCTCCTCCTCAGCCGTGTTATAGCCCTCCCTCGTCACTTCTTCAACCTTCAAATCCTCTGGTTCAAGTTCAACCTCCTCGCCGTCAACCCTCAACTTGACTGTGAGGCCTCTACTTATGGTTGAGGCCAGCTCCTTCTGGTCCATGGCTTTCAATGTCTCCCTTATCTTCGGGAGTAGCCTTCCATACTTCCTGCCCACGATCTTTGGTATGGGTTCAACCCTATACTGGATGAGCTCCTCCCGGTTTGTTGTTAGGATGACCTCCCCAACGTTCAGCTCATCCTTGATTATGTCCTTCAGCCCCTTGATCCTTTCAAGAACCTCCCGGTCCGCCACAACCTTCGCATCTGAGAGCGGCTGCCTAAGCTTTATCCCAGCTCTGCTCCTGGCCGAGCGGCCTAGGCTGCAGACCTTCATAGCTATCTCCATGCTCTCCATCAATTCCTCATCGATCAGCTCCTCCTCGGGCTCCGGCCAGTCGTTGTGGTGAACGCTCTCCGGGGCCTCCGGGTCTACCGTGCGGACTATGTTCTGGTATATCTCCTCCGTTGTGAATGGTATGAAGGGTGCTAGAAGCTTTATTAGGGTTGTTAGGCACTTGTAGAGTGTTGTGTAGGCTGCCTTCTTGTCCAAGTCGGCCTCGCTCTTCCAGAACCTCCTCCTAGACCTGCGTATATACCATGTGGAGAGCTCATTCACAAACCTCTCCATGCTGATCGCCGCGTTATATGGGTCGTAGTCGTCCATGTACCGGGTGACATCCTTCACAAGAACCTGTAACCTTGAGAGTATCCACCGGTCGAGTAGAGTGTACTCATCAGTCGAGTCCTTAGGTGTCCAGTGGTCCAGATTGGCGTATGTAACGAAGAAGCTGTAGATGTTCCAGAGCGGGATCAAGAAACGCCTCTTTATCTCCCTAGCTCTCCCATAGCCGAAGAGGAGGTTAGCCTCAGGCCTATTGGTACAGTACATCCACCTCATCACATCGGCGCCCATGTTCTCAACAGCCTCATCGAACCATATCGCGTTCCCCCAAGACTTGTGCATCTCCCTACCATCCTCGCCGAGGACGAGGCCGTGGCCGAAACAGACCTTGAAGGGTGCGCAGCCCTCCAGTATGGTGCTCATCGCGAGCATGGAGTAGAACCAGTTTCTGAATTGCCCTGGTAGGGATTCGCACACCAAGTCAGCCGGGAACCACATCTTCCAGTATTCCCTGTCCTTTCGGTACCTCAGGGTTGAGTAGGCTACTATACCCGCGTCTAGCCATGGGTTCCCAACATCCGGTATCCTGGAGGCCTTCGCTCCACACTTGCTACACCTTATCTTTACGGCGTCTATCCACGGTCTGTGTGGAGAGTGCCCCTCGAAGATCTCCCACCCCTCCACAGCCCTAGACTTCAGCTCCTCCTTACTCCCGATAACCTCGAAGTTTCCACACTTCGGGCACTCCCATATCGGGAGGGCTAAACCCCAATACCTCTTCTTAGAGATCATCCAGTCCTCCATGTTCTGGAGCCAGTCCAGCTCCTGTTGTAGGCCGTAGGGCGGTATCCACCTAACCTGCTTGGCTGATTCCATTATCTGGTAGCGGAGGTTCTCCCTCTTCTCCTCCTCCGTTACCTCCTCTAAAGGTTTATTCAGCTTCTTTCCCATCGATATGAACCATTCATCGACCAGCCTGAAGACGAGTTCGCTTCCACACCTCCAGCAAACCGGGTATCTGTGGGTGTAATCCTCAACCTTAAGGAGTAACCCCTTCTTCTTCAGGTCCTCTATGATCGGCTCAGCCGAGTCGTACACATGGGTCCCAGTCAACCAGTCATAACCGTCAATGAACACCCCGAACTCATCTAATGGCGCAACCGCTGGAAGCCCATACTCCTTCCCAAGCTCCAAGTCCTCCTTGCCGCATCCGGGGGCTATATGGACTATGCCGGTTCCTTCCTCCTCGCTCACCTCATCCCAGAAGATCACCCTATGAGCCTCAACGGCTCCAAGCTTCCTCGGGGCTGGAAGCTCATCGTAGGGCCCACGGTACCTCCAGCCCTCCATATCCCTACCCTTAAGCCTTCCAAGAACCTCGTAGTCTCCCTTCGGGAGGGTCCTCTCCAGAGCCGCCTCAGCTAGGTATAGGATCTCACCTTTGTATCTTACCTTGACGTAGGTTATCTCCGGATGTACAGCCGCCGCGACGTTTGATGTTAGGGTCCACGGGGTTGTGGTCCATATCAATAGTGACTCTTTCCTTCTATCCTTAAGTGGGAACCTCACGGTCAAGGCTGGATGTGTGAGTTCCCTATACCCCTCGGTCACGATCTCGTGTTGTGATAGGGCTGTGGAACACCTGGGGCACCACGGCATGACATCTGTTCCTTTATATATCCATCCCCTTTCGTAGCACTTCTTCAGCACAGCCCATATCATGTAGTTGTTCTCGTCAGATAGGGTGAAGTATGAGCCCCCTATATCCGGGTCGCCCAGTCTACCGACTATCCTCTCAACCGTATCGGTGACCGGGCCGTTTGGTCCCATTATCGTTATGACCTCTTGGGGGTTCTCCAATTTCTCGGCTAGGTATCTCAGCCTATCCGGGTCGTCCCAATCCATCCAGTAGCCAAGCCTTATCGACTGTTCAACCTGTATAGCTGCGTATCTCAGGGCTCTCTGCTTGCACTTCTTCACGAACTCCGCGATCCCGTACCTCTCTATATCCCTCTTCGTCTTGAACTTGAGTTCCCTCTCAACCTCAACCTCAATCCATAAACCTTGACAATCGAAGCCGTTCTGGTATCTTAAGTCGTAACCTTTCATTGCCCTATATCTCTGGAATAGGTCCTTGTAGGTTCTGCCCCATGCGTGGTGAACTCCCATGGGGTTGTTGGCCGTTATCGGACCGTCCATGAAGGACCATCTCTTCTTACCCCTGTTCAGGGCTACCCTCTTCTTGAAGGCGTCGGTCTCCCTCCAGAACTTCAAGATTTTATGCTCCAACTTTGGAAAGTCTACTGTTGGACTTACCTCCCTAAACATGCTCCATCACCAAACGTGTATGAATATGGGATATCCAGAAGCATCGACGGGGTTGACCTACCGCTGGCTATAGTCTGGATTAAACCTCCAAGCTCCGGTTCAGCCCTGGATTTGGTGGCCACCTCTCATCCTACAACCCCGCCTAAATCCAACTTAAGCCTAAACCTACAACATAAATATAAGGATAATGGTTCTGGTTTTGCCTTCACTATCGGTGGGAGGTACATGGCTGGAGCTTATCTGGTCAGTCTCTCTTACGGGCCGCTGGCTTCTCATCTCTGATTTACCTCGGATTTCTGAGATCTCACCGGTTCATCATGAACCTTGATCGGGTTTATGTTTAGTATATGCTCAATTCTTATACTCGCGTTTTCCTATACAGTGAAGCCTCCTCCGCCTAGTATCGGTGAAACCTAGGTGAGGATTTAGATTCAGGCTTGTTGAGGCCTTGTTTCCCCGGCCGGCTTGATGAT
The DNA here is from genome assembly GCA_964499825.1 of uncultured Candidatus Bathyarchaeia archaeon. Classification (GTDB taxonomy): domain Archaea; phylum Thermoproteota; class Bathyarchaeia; order Bathyarchaeales; family B26-1; genus B17-G17. The sequence continues at coordinate 23,659 of CAZCOP010000002.1, read as the reverse complement.
TACGGCCGTTCCGTAGGCTGAAAAGATCATGACCGCGGGGGTTCCACTCGTCTCGAAGTCTACTTTCACTACGGCGTTGGCCCCCATCTTTTTGGCGTTCAGTATAAGTCTTGCGAGGGATTCGTTCCTAGCCTTCATGCATTCGGAGGTATAGGCGGTTATCTCGCCTCCAACCAGGGTCTCAACCGCAGCTGCCATCTGCCCTCCGAAGCCCCTAGCCCTAACTGTTAAGCCGTACACGGGGCCGATGACCCTGACTATCTCGTATCCCGGAACGTAGGGCATCGTAACCACGGGGAAGGTGCACGTCCCCCTCTCCAGCTGCTCTATTATCCTTCTCTCTTCAGCCCTCTCTTTATCCTTGGCTAATTCTTCAGCCAGTTCAGTGGAATTTATAGTTCTTCCGCACCAGGGACACAATTTTTGGCCCGGAGCTAGATCATGCTTACAGTAAGGGCATTTCATAGCTTGTATTATCAGCTCTACTGTATAAATACTTTTACAACGTTTTTCCGGTTCCGTTTTGTCTTTCAAGCATCCTATGGCGGACTTTTCTGAAGCCTTTCTCTATTAATGATAGGAGAGTCCTCCATATCGGAAAGTAATATATTTAAGAATTCCCTTAAGTAATTGGAGAGTGTTATGGGAGAATCCGTCCCAGTCTGCCCCTTCTGCGGAGCCCCTTATGAGGAGGTTATGCCCCGCCTCGGCCCCACCCGTGTTATATGCAAACAGTGTGGATGCCTTTTCCTTATCTCCTCGAAGTTTGGAGGAGTCGATGAATGGTGCACGAACCATCCAGATAGGGTTGCTGTGAGCGTCTGCGGTAAATGTGGGAGGCCCTTCTGCAGGAGTTGCCTCCAAGTGGTGAAGGAGGCTGGTAGAGGGGTTGTCCTCTGCTCCGATTGCCTCCCGAAGTTTGAAGCTGAGAAAGCCCGGATCAAGCTTGCCGCTAGAAGGAGAATAATCATAGCCATAGCTGTTGCGGCGATCATTATCGGGTCCCTCATCACCTACCACATGTTCACACATACTGAACCTATAGGTTCAGCTGTAAAGAACTGGCCTCCAGCAAGGAATATGAAGGGTGTAAGCATAGTCGTGACCCCTGAAGACCCTAGGAAGATGAGCATAGAGAACCTGACGGAGTACGTTAGCAAGCGGGGGAAGCCAGGCGATTTCATAAGCGTCGTCATAACCTTCCATAAGGTGGCTTACGTAAAGTTTAAGGGAGCAATCTTCCATCCCTTCACAAAAACCATAACCATAAAGGCAACTTGGTATAGTTGCGGCAGACCTCCAATCAACCCGTTCTTCTTCTCAGGAGGGATCGCCGCAACTCCACACAAAGAGGTCTTAACGGTCTTTCTGGGAAGGCTTCAGCCGGGACACTACGTTATAAAGATTGAGGAATTTTATGGTGGCGACATATCTTGGGTCACCTATGAGGGGAAGACGTACCCGGTTTACGAGCATCCTTACAGGGAGAGAAAGTCTGGAACCAGCACCCTATATCTCTGGATAGGTTAACTTGAACCTCTTCGTGGAGAGACGCGGTATAACCTAAAGAGGGAAGAACTTTCAGCTTGGGTAACCTTTTAAATTTCGGATGCACTCTCCATGGGGTGTAAGGGTTGGTTTTACCAGCTAAATCTTTGAGGCGGAGGAGAAAGCAGATCTCGGTTTAATAGCTCACAGTTTATCAATTAATGTTAAACCTTCTTCTAAACTTTTCCTTAAAGTAGGTGTCGCGATCTCCTTATAGTATCTGCTGAAAAGATTTTCAACCACCTATTTGTTCTCACCGCCCCATTTAAAAATCGTAAGGAGTAATCTAGGTATGATCGGGGACAAATTATTCGGTTCCATACGAATCACTAATCCGCCACCCTCGGCACCCCGGTTCAAGGGTCCGGCGTGGTCAATAGCTTTATTGTCTAGTTTAACTTATTCTCTACCGGTGGATGCATTGAGGAGAACGGTCCTATTTAGGTTTCACAGGGAGTATGGGCGGCTTGGCGAATATGCAGGTTTCGAGATGCCCCTTTGGTATAAAAGCCCAACAGTTGAACATTTAGCGGTGAGGAATAACGTTGGAATATTCGATGTCTCACATATGGGGCGCATCCTAATCAGCGGAACCGAATCAGGAGAGCTCCTAAAACTCCTACTGACGAACAACTGCGAAAACCTGGAAATCATGGAGGCGCAGCACTCCTTTTTCTGCAATGAGTCTGGAGGGATAATCGACGATATCATGCTCTTCAGGCTGGGTGAGGACGTTTTCCTACTGGTTGTAAACGCCGCCAACAGGTGGAAGGATCTGAGGTGGATCGATGATCATAAGGGTGACTTCGATGTTATGGTTGAGGATGTAACCGAGAGGGTGCCGATGATAGCCGTTCAAGGCCCGAAGTCTCCCCAGACTCTCCAGAAGATTCTGGGGTTGGATATTCTCAATCTGCCCCGTCTACACGCCTCATGGCTCCGTCTCGACGAGTGGAAGCTCCTAATCTCCAGAACTGGGTACACAGGTGAAGACGGCTTCGAGATATACTTATTTGAAGACGGCGGGGAAGAGGATGCCCTCAAACTGTGGGAAGCCGTACTGGATGCCGGAAGAGCCTTCGGGATAGAACCCTGCGGTCTAGCGTCGAGGGACACCCTGAGGCTTGAGGCCGGCTTCTGCCTTTACGGCAACGAGCTGAATGAGGAGGTGACGCCGATCGAGGCCGGGTTGAGGTTCGGCGTTAAATTGGATGGTAGAGGCTTCATTGGGGAGGAGGCTCTCAGGAGGCTGCTGGAGGAGGGCGTCAGCAGAGTTAGGGTTGGATTGAGGGTTCTCGGTAGGGGTATACCTAGGAAGGGGATGAGTATACTTAAGGGTGGGGAGGAGATAGGGCTTGTGACGAGCGGAACCTTCTCCCCGTTATTGAGGGTCGGGATAGCCATGGGATACGTCCCTCCGGAATACTCGAGGGTTGGGACGAGGGTTGAGATTGAGGTTCGGAGGAGAATCGTTGAGGCTGAGGTTGTTAAGCTTCCCTTCTACGATGAGAGGAGATATGGGTGGAGGAGGAAGTTTGAGGCCTAACTATCCTCTCCTAGCCCCCTTCCCCATTAAGCCCTCCTTGTACATCCTCCAGCTTAAGCACATACTCCTTGGGTGGGATGCCTTAACCTCATCTACAAGTCCAATGGAGGTGTTATGGGGGGCCCTCCTAACCTTCTCCGGTTCTGTGTAGGCTTCATCGGATATCCTGTTGAGAACATTGATGAGCAAGTCCATGTTCTCGATTGGCTCGGTCTCGGTAGGCTCTATCATCAATGCCTCCTTCACTATCGGTGGGAAGTACATGGTTGGGGCGTGAAGCCCGAAGTCGAGCATCCTCTTCGCCACATCCTTGGCTGAGATTCCCGTCTCAGAGTGGAGTTTCGAACAGCTGAGGACGAACTCATGTTTCCTCGGTTTACCCTCGCCGTAGGGCATCGTGAAACCTCTAATCTCCGATAATCTTTTTGCTAGGTAGTTTGCGTTCAAAACGGCTATCTCAGCGGCCTTCTCTAAGCCCTCAGCCCCCATGGTGAGTATGTATATAAAGGCCTTCAATAGGACAGCGAAGCTGCCGTAATAAGCCCTTATCCTTCCTATGCTATGCGGGACATCATAGTTTAGATAGTAGCGTTCACCATCGAACTCGATGAGGGGTATGGGCAGAAAATCCTCTAGGTGCTCTTTAACTCCGATTGGACCAGCCCCGGGACCCCCTCCGCCATGCGGTGTCGAAAAGGTTTTGTGTAGGTTTATGTGGACTATGTCGAAACCCATATCTCCAGGCCTCGTCTTCCCGAGGATGGCATTCAAGTTTGCACCATCATAGTAAAGGAGGCCTCCAGCCTCATGAATTATATCAGCGATCTCGAGGATCCTATCCTCAAATGTGCCGAGGGTATTCGGGTTTGTCAACATGAGGCCAGCCGTTCTGGAGGATACCGCACCCTTCAAGGCATCGACATCCACGCAACCATCCTCGTCAGATGGGACAACTACAACCTTGAACCCAGCCATGGATGCACTGGCAGGGTTCGTTCCATGGGCGGAGTCCGGAACTATCATCTCGCTTCTATCCTTAAGCTCTCCATTACGCTTATGGTAAGCTCTTATGATCAGGGCTCCCGCGAACTCCCCATGAGCCCCGGCGGCTGGGTGGAGTGAGACCCTGCTGGTCCCAGTTATCTCAGCGAGCCAGGATGAGAGTTTATACATGATCTCCAGCATACCCTGCATCGTCTCCTCGGGTTGGTATGGGTGTACCCAGCGCACCTTATCGGATGACGCTAGAGCCTCATTCACTCTCGGGTTGTACTTCATCGTGCAGCTGCCTAGGGGGTATATCCCAGAGTCCACCCCAAAGTTCATCTGGGAGAGCCTTATGAAGTGTCTAACAACCTCAACCTCTGAGAGTTGGGGTAGGTCGGCCTCTCCCTTTCGCTTCAAGGCCTCCGGTATGGAATCCATCGCCCGCTTCAGCACCGGTTTGAGCTTTTCACTTATAGCTGGGAGGCTGTAGCCAATCCTTCCTCGGCTTCCAAGCTCGAAGATTAGGGGTTCCGGCCATCTAGCTTGCTGGAATCGGACATCCACGTCAACCGTCATGTTCACCCTCCTCTCAGAGCCTCCTCTAGGCATTCTCTCAACCTATCAATATCATCTAGCGTGTGGAGTTCTGTGACGCAGTATAATGATGACTGACCTAACTCCGGAAACTCCTGGTTTATAGCCTTGCCGCCGATTATCCCACGCTCTAGAAGTTTACGGTTCACCCCATCAACAGTCTCGGAGGCTTCATCGAAGTTCACGGTGAACTCCTTAAAGTGTGGAGCCCTGAAGCATGGCACACGTAGACCATCAAGCTCCGAGAGCCTCTCAATTGCATAATACGTCTTGGATATGATGGCTTCACCTAGCTTCTTGAAGCCATCCCAACCCATCAGGGATATGTAAACAGCCGCCCTAATGGCGCATAGGGCGTTGTTTGTGCAGATGTTCGAGGTGGCCCTGTGCCGTCTGATATGTTGCTCCCTAGTCTGGAGGGCCATGCAGAAGGCTCTGAACCTCCCATCCCGGGTCGTCGTCATGCCTATTATCCTGCCGGGCATCTGCCTCACCAGTTTCAGGTCACTCCTGCATGCAAATATCCCAAGGAGGGGCCCTCCACCGTTCATGTAGTTTCCTAGAGGTTGTCCCTCCCCAACGACTATATCGGCCCCGTAATCTCCTGGGGGCCTGAGTATGCCGAGGGAGGATGGATCAACCCCGACCACGAATATCCCACCGGCATCATGCGTTATCTCCGATATTTCATCGATGGAGTCTATCAGGAAGCCTAGATAAGATGGGTTCTCTATGTATACGCCAGCTGTTCTATTCGAGACCTTACTCTTCAAGTCCTCCAGGTCGATCTGCCCATCCTCAAGGCTCTGCCTAACCTCTACAACTTTAATGCCCACGGGCTCCGCGTAGGCTTCGAGGACAGATTTCCTCTCAGGACTGATATAGTGCGGTATTATAAACTCATCCCTCCTAGTTACGCGGGAGGCCATACGCGCAGCCTCACCCAGCGAGGAAGCCCAATCATACATCGAGCAGTTCGCAACGTCCATATCTAGGAGTTCACATATCAGGCTTTGATACTCGAACAGGGCTTGGAGTGAGCCCTGACTGACCTCCGGTTGGTAGGGTGTATAACTCGTCAGAAACTCGCTTCTAGCCGATATCTCATCTACGACGGCTGGTACGTGGTGCGGCCAGACACCTCCCCCCAGGAAAGATACCAACTCCAGGGTTGTTAGGTTCTTCTCCAGTGTTCTCTCAACCTCCCTCCTAACCTCCTGTTCTGATAGGGGACCCGGTAGGTTCAGAGGTTCAACCAGCCGTATGCTTTCGGGTATATCCGAGAAGAGTTCATCTATGCTGTCTATTCCTATGGCCTTCTTGAGTCTCTCCCTTATCTCCTTAGTGTCGTTGGGGATGTAGCGGTTCGGCATTCCTAGCATGCCTCCGTGGATGGTGGAGTCTATGTCGACTTCTCCTTTTTTGTTTTCGGTTTTTAACGGCTTGCTTATATAGGGATCCATTAACCCGGAAACTTGTCATCTGTCAGTTGAAGGGTTGTAATATGAACCTCAAATCTGTCCAGTTTTCCGATCGAAAAGTATTTATTAGTGTATGAATTTCACTATGAGTTCAACGGGGATTCAAGCCTAATAGGATCCTCGCTCCCGGAGGAAAAAATAAACTAAATGAGATTACATAACGGAAGCGGTGGAGTGGAAGAAGGCTCGGGGAGCTACCCCGTGCCGGATATCCTTGGGGATGATAGCATCCTTAGGGTTTATAGGGGTAATATAGATGAGAGGGGCCTCTTTGGTGAGGTATATCTGTACATCACTAAAGGTTCTATAGTTGTCTATAATCCGAGAACTGGCTACACCAAGAAGGTTGATATGGATGAGGTCTCCTCGGTGAGGGTTAACGATTACCTAGGCAACGGTGAGCTTGAGGTTGAGGCCGGAGAGGGCAGTATATCCCTGATCAGGTTCACCAGGGAGTATATGGATAAGTTCCGGAACGCAGCCAACCTTATCGAGAACCTAACCTACTACAAGATAGTCGATGCGAGCGCTGTTAAGAGGCTTAACCAGAAGGAGACGATGGAGGAGAGGGTGAAGACCCAAACTCTGAAGACTATGCTAACCCTCATGAAGATGAGGATAAAGGCCACAACTGTCGGTATAGCCGCGGGCATGCTAGCAACGGTTCTAGGTCTACTACCGCCATACCTCATGAAGACCCTAATCGATAATGTCCTAGGTGAGGGGAACGTAAGCCTCCTGACCACAATAGTTCTAAGCCTCATAGGGATCTACGCCGCAAATGCGATATTCAACGTGGTCAGGAGTTACGCCCTATCCTATGCTGGGCAGCATTCAATGTGTGACTTAAGACGTCACCTATACCGCCACATACTCAAGTTCCAACTCGACCTATTAGATAGGTATGAGGCTGGAAGGGTGATCTCAAGGATAACCGATGATGTGGGGAGGATAAACTGGTTCCTGACATGGGGCATCCAGAGCTTTCTAGTTAACGTATTCACCCTGGTGGCGATAGGAGCAATACTGCTACTCCTAAACGTCAAGCTCGCCCTGATAGCCATGATACCCGTCCCCTTCCTGACGATGGGAATCTTCCTGTTCAGGAGGAAGGCTAGGAGGGTCTACCACATGGCTTGGCGGAGGTGGGCCGATGTAACGACGCTACTGGTCGATAAGATACCAAACTTCCCGCTGATAAAGGCCTTCTCGAGGGAGGTTGAGGAGAGGAGAACCCTTGATGCAAAGTTGAGGGAACAGGTTTCGGCGGGGATGAACGCGACGAAGCTGAGCGTCGAGTTCTTCCCGATGTTCGGCTTCACACTCTCAGCCGGTGTAGCCATAATATGGTGGCTCGGAGGCATGGAGGTTCTGGGTGGGAGCCTAACTTTAGGAACGCTCACAGCCTTCATATCCTACGTCTGGCAGTTCTATGGGCCTATGAACTCCCTGATAAGTATGATCGAGCCCTTGCAGCAGGTTATAACATCGGTTGAGAGGATAAACTCGCTGCTTTACATGGAGCCGAACGTGAAGGAGCCTGAGAAGGCTGTAGACCTCAATATAAGAGGCCATATAATATTTGATAACGTCAAGTTCGGTTATGAGCCGTACGCGTACGTTCTGAAGAATATAAACTTGCAGATAAAGCCCGGTGAGAAGGTTGGGATAGTAGGGCCAACCGGCTCGGGCAAGACCACCCTGACAAAACTGATATTGAGGTTCTACGACCCGAATGAGGGTAGAATCCTGATCGACGGGGTCAACCTAAAGAACGTGAAGTTGAGTTCCCTAAGGCGGCAGATAGGCCTAGTAGTCCAAGACCCGCCGTTATTCAGCGACACAATAGCTAACAACATAAGGTACGGCAAGCCCGATGCAACCCCGGAGGAGGTGATGGCGGCTGCGAAGGTCTCCCAAGCCCATGAGTTCATAATGAAGATGCCTCTAGCCTATGACAGCCCAGTTGGCCATAGGGGCTCTAAACTCTCCGGTGGGGAGCGGCAGAGAGTCGCGATAGCGAGGGCTATAATCTCTGACCCGAAGGTTTTGATACTCGATGAAGCCACCTCATCCCTAGATGCGATAACGGAGAGGAAGGTTAAAGAAGCCCTAGATTACATCTCAAGGGGTAGAACCACCATCATAATCGCCCACAGGTTATCGACGGTGATGGATACCGATAGGATAATAGTCCTAGATAAGGGTAGGATAGTTGAGGTTGGCAGCCACGATCAACTCCTGAGGAGAGGAGGCCTCTACAAGAAGTTGTGGGATACGCAGTTCAGAGAGGGAATTATAGAGGTGCCGATAGGTGGAGTTAAGTGACTCAATAAAAGATTACATTAAGAGGTTGAACATAATCGAACCGGAAGATCTGAGGGTTAGGGAGGACGGGAGAAGGAACTCCCTAGAGATAAACATTAGGGGTAAGGTCTACCGGAACGTCATACCAAAGAAGCCCTTCCCACTAACAAACCCCCAACTTGTCATCTTCACGCAGAAAGACTATCCCAATGGGGATATATGCACACTAAGGGATTATAGGCTCTTAGACGCGGAATCAAAGAGGTGCTTAGAGAAGTACCTATCCAAGGTCTGCTTCATACCGGTTATCGAACGGATCCAGTCGATAAGGTATAAGGGTGAAGTGTACGAGTGGAAGGTTGAGACCAGCCGCGGCCTCAGGGTCTTCCACACCAGGGGGAGAAGAAGCATATATAGGTTTGAGGAGGGGAAGGTCTCAATAACCGACACGAACGATAACATATACCTTATAACTGATGTAAGTAAGCTCGACAGGAAGAGTAGGGTTGAGCTTGAGAAGGTGCTGTAGAGGAAGCCGAGCTTACCCCTCAACCTCCATCAGAAGCTGGCGTATAACTTTAACCAGCGATCTACCTTTAACATACCCAGGTTCTAGCTGAAGGTTTGAGCACAACCTCTTCACTATGTACTCCTCAACCGTTAGGGCCAAGGAGCCAAGCGTCTCATTCAACCCAGCCGTGAAGACATCCGGCTTATCGAGTATCTCCCTCATCCTGAAATTGTACCTCCTCCTCATCTCTGAGTACAGGAACTTAGTTGGTGTATCCCCAAGGAAGGTCCTCAAGACGTCATCTATCGTCATGACGAGGAGCTCCCTAAGCTCCTCCCTAGAGTTTATGGCCCCTATCCCTCTACCTTCAGCCTTATCCTCCGGCATGGAGCTTCCAGCTTTCAGATGATTGGCATAATCTTGGGGTATGAATAACCCCTCGAGGTGTCCATGTCAACCACGTAAAGCCCCGTCTTGGGTTTCACACCGTAGATCACCATCGCTCCACGTTTCCTCCTACTTTGATATGGACATTTGCTATTGAGTTCAAGGGCTTGGAGAACTCCCTAGAAGGGGCTTAATATGCCAAGGTTCCTTTTCTCCCTTAGCCTGGTTGCACCTGTATTCCAACGATCCTAATAAAACTTTGCTAACCATCGGAATCAAGCTTCAAGGGCTATCAAGGCATAAATAATTTGATTAAATTTTGGCGCCTATGAGGATGGAGTGTGACTGTATCTTCACCTCCCTTGATCATAATCTTGCTCCTGATATCTCCAAGCGGTGGGTGGCACTCCTTAACCACACGAAGCCATCTCCCTCCAAATCTCCAGGTTGGAGCACCTATCCTCAGCTTTTCTGAGGTTTATGAACCTATAGTGCGATTGTGTAAGATGGAAGTAGGTCAACCATGTCAAAGCGCCGTATATCCGTGTCTTGAAGATGTTCTCAACATCAAGGTAATCATCGATGATGGGGCGAAACTCAAATTCCATAAACCTTGTATCATTAAGAATAACGCTCCAAATTTATGGAACTCCTTAACATCAGTTATTCTTAAAACTTAATACAACTTATTTCAAAGTTGATGTTAATGATATCTTGGAGTTGAGGGTTTTGTTGGGTAATGTTAAGTTTGAAGCCTATGGTTGGAGGGGGCTGGTTCCACCATCATATATACTCTCAAACAGAAGGTTCCGGAGGGTCATACTCAACCCGCCAGACTTCAACCCGGGATCATGGATAGGGGCATCAAGCGTCCTGATCGACTACGAAACAGGGGAGTTCTGGCTGACTGCTAGACCACGCAGACGTCCACCAAACCGAGGCTACGCTGCACAGATATACAGATCACTAAACGGGGAGAACTACCACCTAGTCGTAACCATCACTAAAGAGGAGTTAAGTGAGATGTCCGACCGGAACGTAGCCAGCATAGAGGCCCAACAGCTCATCAGAGACCCTAAGACCGGGAGATATCACCTTTACGTCTCAGTTGATACCCGGGGAAGCGGGGAGGTTGAGGGGAGGTGGGACACCCTCCTCCTAACCTCGGATGACCCAGCTGGTCCATGGGGTTTCCATGGTTTAGCTTGGAAGAGGGGGGATAGCTACGACAGCTACGAGGCGAGGGATGCTACCATAGGGATAGTCGACGGTAGGTACTTCGCTCTCTATAAGGCCGCCGACGCCCCCAAGGGGAATGGTAGAACCAACGTCGCCTTGGCTACGAGCATTGACGGTCTCAATTGGAGGAAGCACGGAATCCTGAGGGTTGACGGTGTGGATCAGCCGAGATACATGCAACTCTACGGCGGAATCTTCGCTGGTGGCATGGGTCCAGTCTTCATGGGTTTAGCCCGCAGATATATAATCAACGGTTGCGGATTGGCCAAACACTTCGAGGCTTACGTGATCGACTATAGAAATATGAACTTAGAATCCATCTTCAAGGGGGAGTGGAAGCCGCTCTCACCCTACGAAAGGGAGGACTACCCAACCCACGGATACATGAACGTGATCTATGATCCCTTCAAGGATAGGGTTCTCCTCTACCTGGAGGCTATAGACCCACACTACACGGAGGAGGTGGGGTGGCGTACACAAGTCGATAGGCTCATAATGTATGAGGTGAGGCTATAAACACACAGTTCGAAAATAAAAGATTGTTGGATGATTGTGCTCCATTCGACCTCGTCCAGCCTTTACCCCTTGTGGGTGAACTCCTCCATTCAACTTTTCTTCTAAAAGATTGATGCTGTTAAGATAGGGATCTATAATTGACCGGTCATGAAGACTCCTTAGACGGCATAACCCAGAACCATTCCTTAATAAGGTCTTCCAGCCAAAATTCCCAAGATCAGACTCAGCCATCAGTATGTAAAGCGCTGGAAAACTGTCAAGACCAAGCGCCCACAAAACTTCTATCTTAACCTTATCAAAAGATTACAAAACAGCGTGTAACATTAATGTGGCTGAACAGGAGTATTCTTGTGTAAGGCGGTGGGTGGTCATAATAAAGGGCGGGAAGGGTAAGCGTTACCTCTCAGGGGTTATATGGGATATATACCTGTACATCCTAACCTCGAAGGAGCCGGTTGGGGTTAGGGAGATCTGGAGAGGGCTGAAGCTATCCCAACCAAGCTTGGTCCAGTACCACATAAATAACCTGCTGGAGATGGGGCTCATAACCCAGAACAGGGAGGGGAAGTACATAGTCGAGGAGAAGGCTAGGATAGACATCCTGAGGAGCTTCCTCCTGTTAAGGGGTCGACTGATCTCTAGGATGACCATCTATGGCGCCTTCCTCTTGGGTTTACTCATGGTCTATCTGTTCGCTTGGCCCATAAATTGGAGCTTCAGGGACCTGCTCGTTCTATTTGTGTGTCTATTCTCCTCCTCAGTCTTCTTCTTTGAGGCTTATAACCAACATAAGAGTTTAAGGAAGGATGTTCAAAGGGTTTGAACGGGTGTTCTAACGCATAGTATTAAGAGAAACCGCTTCACCTAATCCTTTTGATTAATTCAAGCCTAAAGGCGGTGACCGGAATGCTCAGACTCAGCAACCTCAAGCTCCGGATGGATTTGAAAAGCTTAACTGCTAAGTGTTTAGCCTCCCTCCTTCTGGGGGTAACTGTAGGCGTAATCCTACTAAGGATCGGCGGTTTGCCGCTCCTAACCCAGACCCCTCAAAGTCCAACGCTGAGTTATCAACCCATCCTATCTAGGTTTTCATCCTACGAGGAACTACTCCAATTTCTCAACAGGACTATTCCCGCAGCAGAGGGGATCAGAACTCTAGGCGGCTCAACCTCTGAAGGTTCAGTTAAGCCTACGGGTGGCGAGGGCTACAGTGGAGTTGAGGGTTCCCAAGTTGAGTATTCAAGGACGAATGTTCAGGTTGAGGGGGTTGATGAGGCTGATATAGTGAAGTGTGATGGAGAGCGCATATACTTAGTCTCGAAGGATGGGGTTCTGATAGTCAAGGCTTACCCGCCGGAGGATGCAAAGGTATTAACTAGCATAAAATTGAACGGCACGGTTAAGGGAATCTACATCAATAACCTAAGGCTGGTGATATTTGAGGAGAGCAGCCCGATACGTCCGATACGTTTCCTCTTGGGGGGAGCCGGCTTAACTAAGACGTACATCAAGATTTACGATTTAGGGGTGATCGATGATCCCGTCTTGGTTAGGGAAGTGGCTGTGAATGGGAGCTACTTTGACTCAAGGATGATAGGGGATTACGTATACGTCGTTGTAGTCCAGCCCGCCTTAATCTACGGTGATAAGGTGCTTCTCCCATACATATCATACAACGGGGTCACTAGGAGGATAGAGCCATCGGAGATATACCATCCAAACTCCACAGATTACAGATACTTATTCACAACTATACTCGCCATCAACATCCAAAATGAACTGGAGGAGCCAACCTACCAGGTCTTCCTGCTCGGAGCAACAGGTACCCTGTACGTATCGCTAGATAACATCTACCTCACCATACCCAGGTATCCAGTAGTATACATGATACTGGAGAATAAGGAGGCTCAGAGATGGACCAACGTAACCAACCTAGAGAAGACCGAGATATATAGGCTCCACATAGAAGGGGGCAACATAACATGTGAAGCAAGCGGGGTAGTCCCTGGATACATCCTAAACCAGTTCTCGATGGATGAGTATAAGGGTTACCTTAGGGTTGCAACAACCATTAGACGTTTTGCAAGTGGCTTCTCGCCGAAGAATAATGTGTACATCCTGAACGAGAGGTTGGTTATAGTTGGGAGGCTTGAGGGTATAGCCCCAGGGGAGACCATATACTCAGCCAGGTTCATCGGTGATAGATGCTACCTCGTCACCTTCAGGAGGGTTGACCCATTCTTCGTGATAGACCTGAGCGAACCAACCGAACCGAAGGTTCTCGGCTGGCTGAAGGTTTCAGGCTTCTCCAGGTACCTCCACCCATATGACGAGAACCATATAATCGGCATAGGGATGGAGACTAAGGTCATCGACGACACCGTACGCATCACCGGGATGAAGATCTCACTATTCGACGTTAGTGACGTTGAGAACCCGATTGAGGTCGGCAGGTACGTAATCCGTGGACGCGTATACTCACCGATCTTGTGGGATCATAAAGCCCTCCTATTCGATAAGGAGAGGAACCTCCTCGTGATACCGATCTCAACCTTCGAGAAGCGTATCGTGAATAACACGGTCAGAACCGAGCTCTGGCAGGGAGTCTACGTCTTCAACATCACAGCGGAGGGCCTCACCCTCAGGGGGAACATCACCCATGTGGAGAACCTGACCGAATGGGGGAGCCTATACCAGAGCTACATCAAGAGGTCACTATACATAGATGACATCCTCTACACGGTCTCAGATGTCAAGATAAAGATGAACAGTCTGCTCGACCTATCTGAGATAGGGGAAGTGGAGCTTCCCGGAAGTTAGAGGGGTAAGGGATATAGAAACCACCATACACATGTGCAGACTCCTCCTTTTTTATAAAAAAGGCTTTACATGTAAAAAGGGATTAAAACAGGCTGCGGAGTTAACCATCCTCTGGAGGCGTTCTTCTTGGAGCGCTTAAACCACCTGGATGCCGACATACTTGAGGCCATGAAGGGTTTCAGAGTAGTCGACCACCACATAACCTGAAGGATGTTCTCTTTAAGGATCGTTACAGTGGAGTTAGACTTACCGTTCTTCTCCACTAGGGGGATATTTCAAGTCTTATCCTCAGACAGTCTACCTGAATCCTTCTACGGGTTCTCACCATATACAACCTACCGGAGGGCTTCCCCTATCTGATGGAGGCTTCATGATGGGGATATGAACTTGGTTAAGAAGAAGTATACAGCTACTGGAATAAAGTCTAGTTCAGCATACTTGAGGGTGATAGAGTGCCAGAAGGCTCCGGGATATAAGGCTGAGAGGTGATAGGTGAGAACGCTGTGGAGGTTTATGGGTTCTAGCTGCCAGCCGATTTGGTGGACTATAGTCTTATATCCCCGAATAATCTATCATTTACCCAGTCCTCCAACGGTTATTGGGAGGAGTCAAATCGATGTCGGAGCCCGTCAAATCGATCGCAAAGGATGCGGACTTCATATTTGAGAATAACCCTATTAGGGTTATGGCTGTTAGGAGCACCTCGGGGATCCAGCTCGCCGGATTAAACATCGGCCCCTTCGAGGAGGGTAATGAATACCAAGTTAAGTTCTGGGTTGCCCGGGAGCTGGAGAGGGCTGGCATAGTCAGAATAAGAGGCGACATCCTCGACCTAGCTAAGCTCTACAAGATCCACTGGGTGGAACGGGTTCAGTCTGTAAGCCAGCTCTCAACCCTGCCGAAGGACTTCTACCCCAAACTACGCCGCCTCCTAGCCGATTTGAGGGAGTCCTCCAGAAGCGACCCGCAGAAACTGGAGGAGTATGAGCGCGTCAGGAGGTTGTCGCAGGACCTCGTCAATTGCAGGTTGAAGAAGATAGTTTCCCTGGCTTCAACCCCTGGACAGAAGAGCCAGGTCTTGAAGAACCTCACAGTTGAAGAGAGAGGGTTTTACGAGAGATTGAATAAGATTATAACCGATTGGAGGAATAATATAATCGAGATGGCGAAGGAGCCTTGACTGAGCTATCACTGAAGAACCCTCAAGAAGCCTTCCAAAACTTCCTCAAGTCGAGTAAGTACCGGGAAAGGATATCCCAGATGGTGATCGACGGAGCTACCTCTCTAATCGTGGACTTCGAGGACCTCCTAATGGCTGAGCCTGAGCTTGCGAGGGAGATAACCGAGAAGCCGGATGAGTACCTAAAATACGTGAATGCGGCGGCTTATGGACAGCTCCGTATAGAAGACCCAGAATACGCTGAGGAGATCGAGGATGTAGGTGTAACCGTGAGGTTTAGGGGGCTGCCAGCCCTAACCCCGATACGCAGTTTAGGCTCAGAGCACATCGGCAGGATGGTGATGCTTGAGGGGATAATAACCAGGGCCACGATCGTGAGGCCTCTAGTCACAAGGGCGGCCTTCAGATGTAAGAGATGCCAACAGATGCATTATGTAGATCAGACCGGCCCCTTCCTGACGGCGCCAATAAAGTGTTCTAACCCCAACTGCGGCAGAACCGGGCCCTTCGAGTTCGTCCAGGAGGAGTCCGAGTTCATAGATTCGCAGGAGATAAGGATACAGGAATACCCCGAGGACCTCCCTCCAGGCCAGACTCCCCGCTCACTGGATATCAGGATAATCGGTAAGGATATGGTTGATGTGGCTAGGCCTGGAGATAGGGTCCGCATCGTTGGGATAGTTAGGGCTGAACCATCCTCCGTTCCTAGGGCTGGCAAATTGAGGGCCTTCAACCTATACGTTGAGGCGAACTTCATAGATTCAGCCGGTAGGGAGGCTGAGAGG
The DNA here is from genome assembly GCA_964499825.1 of uncultured Candidatus Bathyarchaeia archaeon. Lineage (GTDB taxonomy): Archaea > Thermoproteota > Bathyarchaeia > Bathyarchaeales > B26-1 > B17-G17. The sequence continues at coordinate 7,758 of CAZCOP010000002.1, read as the reverse complement.
CTTCAGATAACCCCGGAAGAGGAGGAGGAGATAATCAAGCTATCGAAGGACCCGTGGATACATAGGAAGATAATAAACTCAATAGCACCCTCGATATACGGCTACGAACACATCAAGGAGGCGATAATGTACCTACTCTTCGGGGGTGTACCAAAGACCCTACCGGATATAACAATCCGTGGGGAACTCAACGTCCTACTGATAGGAGACCCGGGCACGGCGAAGTCTCAACTATTAAGGTACGTCCAGAGGGTGGCCCCCAGAGGCCTATACACCAGCGGTAGAGGAACCACAGCGGCCGGGTTGACCGCCGCGGTTCTCCCAACCAAGACGGGGGTTATGAGCCTAGAGGCCGGCGCGCTCGTCCTAGCTGACAAGGGGATCGCCTGCATAGATGAGATAGACAAGATGAGGCCGGAGGATAGGGTGGCCATCCACGAGGCGATGGAGCAACACACTGTATCCGTTGCCAAAGGTGGAATTGTAGCTACACTTAACGCTAGAACGGCTATACTAGCCGCAGCCAACCCAGCTCTCGGGAGATACGACCCCTACAGGACTGTAACGGAGAACATATCGCTCCCAGTCACGATACTTTCAAGGTTCGACTTGATATTCGTCTTGAGGGATATACCGGAGAAGGAGCGGGATGCAAAGATGACTGAGCACATACTCAGCTTACACATGAAGGGCGCTCCACCCGTTGAGCCTCCGATACCGCCAGATCTTCTCCGTAAATATATAAACTACGCTAGGGGGATAACTCCGACGTTAACCCCGGAAGCCCTAGAACGCCTAAAGGATTTTTACTTGGCTATGCGTTCAGCGAGCGAGACTGAGGGTTCACCGATAGCCATAACGGCCCGCCAACTGGAGTCGCTGGTTAGGATAGCTGAGGCTAGAGCCCGCGCTGCCTTGAGGAGGGAGATTCTGCCGGAGGATGCTGAGGCTGCGATATCCATAATGAGGAGGTCACTGGAGGAGGTTGGGATAGATGTTTCCTCACAGAAGTTCGATATAGACATCATAATGACAGGGAAGCCGAAGAGCTTACGGGATAAGCTGCAGGCGGTTCTGGGCCTCCTGTTAAGTATGGAGAAGGAGACCGGCCTCGTCAAGAGGTCGGAGCTCATTGAGAGGCTTGAGAAGGAGTTTGACATCCCAATGGGGGAGGCTGAGAGGCTTATTGGGCAGTTATTGAGGGAGGGAACCATATACGAGCCTAGGAGGGGCTACCTAAAGAAGACCTGATTCCTGTGAAGAACTGTAAGAAAGGGGCAGAACTTGAGGGTCGACGATTTAGATATACCTGAAGATGCGAGGAGGGTTATAATCGAATCCGGGATAGAGGAGCTCTACCCCCCACAGGAGGAAGCGATCTACGCCGGGGCCCTAGACGGGAAGAACCTGGTTCTAGCTAGTCCCACAGCGTCCGGCAAGACCTTAATAGCCGAGCTTTGCGCAGTTAAGCACGTACTAGAGGAGGACGGGAAGGTTCTCTACCTAACACCTCTGAGAGCCCTGGCGAGCGAGAAGTTCCAGGAGTTCAAGAAGTACACTAAGCTGAGGAAGAGGGGTGGAAGGAGGATAAGCGTTGGGATAAGCACGGGGGACTTCGATAGCAGCGATCCATGGTTGAGGAGGCACGATATAATAGTCCTGACGAACGAGAAGTGCGATTCGCTGCTGAGGCATAGGACCCCATGGATGGATAACGTATCCCTAGTCGTAGCTGACGAGGTGCACTTAATAAACGATGCGGATAGGGGGCCGACACTTGAGGTTGTACTAGCAAGGCTCAGACAGGTAAACCCAAACCTGCAAGTCCTAGCTCTAAGCGCAACCATACGAAACTCAGATGAGGTTGCCGGGTGGCTCAAGGCTATACCAGTAACGACCGAGTGGAGGCCGGTCACCCTGAGGGAGGGCGTTCTCTTGGGTGATGAGATACAATTCAAGGACGGCGGGGCCATTACGGTGGGAATTAAGGTTAAGAACCCCGCGGTAAACTTGGCCCTCCACACAGTTGAGCATGGCGGTCAGGCTTTAATATTCGCATCGACGAGGAAGAGGGCTGTAAGCCTAGCCAAGAAGGCCGCGGTTGAGGTGAATAAGCTCTTATCTAGGGCCGTTAAGCGTTCCCTTGAAAGGGTTGCCGAGTCCATACTGAACACAGGTGAGAGGACAAGGATAAGCGAGTTGCTGAGCGATCTGGTTAAGCATGGGGCGGCCTTCCACCATGCTGGCTTGTCCCCGGGACATAGGAGGATAATCGAATCCGCCTTTAGGGAGGGAAAGATAAAGGTCCTCTCCGCAACCCCAACCCTCGCCTTTGGAGTTAATCTCCCAGCCAGAATGGTTATAATAAGCGACTACAGGAGGTATGAGCCGGGTTACGGCTACTACCCGATAAGCGTGCTGGAGTATAAGCAGATGGTTGGCAGGGCTGGTAGGCCGAGGTATGACAGGATTGGAGAGGCCGTGTTGATCGCCAAGACGGATGATGAGAGAGACTACCTATTCGACAGCTATGTCCTCGCAAAACCTGAGAGGATATGGTCTAAACTCGGGGTTGAGAGGGTCCTCCGCTCCCATGTCCTAGCTGCTATAGCCTCAGGGTTCGTCCACTCTGAGGATGGACTATACGAATTCTTCAGTAATACCTTCTACGCCTACCAGTACGACATCGCGGCGATCAGGGGAACCATATCCAGAATCCTAAGGTTCCTACATGAGGAGGAAATGGTCAATGTAGATGGGAGGGGGATCAGCGCAACCAAGTTTGGGCGGAGGGTCTCCCAATTATACGTGGACCCGGTCTCAGCGATAATCGTAAGGGAGGCCCTTTTGAACCGTCCTCCCAAGATAACGGAGCTCAGTTTCCTCCACATGATAGCGCATACACCAGATATGTTCCCCAGGTTCAGGGTTTCAAGTAGGGAGATGGATGGCATAGCCCTCTTCGCCGAGGACCACAGGGACGAGTTCATGTTCAAGGAGCCGGATGAGTGGATGGATAGGCTCTCCTACGAGGAGTTCCTCGGAGAAGTTAAGACCGCCCTCATCCTCAAGGCTTGGATAGATGAGGCCAGTGAAGATGAGATGATCAACAGGTTCGATGTTGAACCCGGAGACCTGTATAGGTTGATAGATACATCCAAGTGGCTACTGTACGCCTCGAAGGAGCTGGCCCTGCTCCTCGGCCATAAAGACTCGGCGGCCTACCTAAGCGAGTTGAGGGACAGGGTTGAGAAGGGCGTGAAGGCTGAACTCCTCCCGCTGGCGAGGCTTGAGGGGATCGGTAGGATTAGAGCCCGAGTTATGTATGATGCGGGATTTAAGAGTATTGAGGACCTAAAAAGAGCTCCCATAGAGAAGCTTATAAACCTACCCTTGATAGGACCTAGGATAGCGAAGAGGATAAAGGAGCAGATAGGAGGTTTCGTTAAGTCTGAGGATTGGAGGAGGCTATCTAGGAAGGAAACATCAGAACAGCAGGTATTAACCGGATACTGCAACCATTAGAGCAAACTTTCCACGAGAACTAAACCGTAGCCCCTCTAGGTTAAACTTATCAACCGATCTATGGATAAGGGTATCATGGAGTAGATCACAATGCTGAAGATTGAAGAGATCAGCTCGGTTGCGAGCGAGATAATAGAGGAGACCGCGCCCGAGATAGACAAGTCTATACAGGTAACCCCTAAGGAGTATAGGGCCCGATGGAGAAGGATCCAAGAGGCCATGGCTGAGAAGGGTTATACCCTCCTGTACGTATGCGGGAGCGAGCTTGACAGAAGTGATGCAGCCTGGATAGCCGGGATATACGACCCCATGATCGAGAGGTATGCGGTCATGCTGCCAGTCGAGGGTGAACCCGTAATCCTCGCCGGATCGGAAGGCGGCCACGTCCTAGAGGAGGCTGCGGAGAGGTCTGGAGCCAAGATAGCCCTACTTAGGGAGTTCCAGATCTCGGATGAGTACTATAGGTGGGCCAAGTTCGTAAAGCTTGACCAAGTGTTGGATGAGATTGGAGTTCCCAAGAGTGGAGCGAGAGTTGTTATAGCGTCACCCCCAGATGTTCTACCGTACGCCCAATATCAGATGCTCCTGAACACGTTCGGTCCGGGCAATGTGACCTTTGACCCGATGCTCCTGCAACTGATAAAATATGAGAAGTCCGACAAAGAGTTAGCAATCATACAGGAGGCTGTTAAGATCGCTGATGCGGCGATGAGGGGGATGCTGGCCGTAACCGTTCCGGGATTAACCGAACTCCAGGTTGCATCAGTTGGAGACTACATAATGAAGGCTTTAGGTGCCGGTAGAACCGGCTTCTGCACGATCGTGACGTCAGGGGATAGAAACTACACGATTATAGGCCCAGCGACGAATAAGGTTATCCATAAGGGTGAAATGGTCTCGTTGGGTGTAAGCCCAACCTTCAACGGCTACCATGGAGTAGTTAGGAGGACCGTTAGGGCTGGGGAGGAGCCAAACCCGGAGCAGAGGAGTTTCCTAGAAGCGGTTGAGAGGTTATATATGGTTGTGATGGAGGCCCTAGAGGAGGCGGCGAGGGAGAACCTACCCTCAAACTACGTGGATAAACGTGGCAGGGAGTACCTTGAACAACTGAAACTCAAGAGTTTGACCGGTGAACTTCTCACCCCGCATGAACCATATACATTTATCCATAACACTGGCTGTTCGGAGTGTCAGGAAGGCTACGGCGCCATAACACCGTACACCGAGAACCCCGTCGGTAGGGAGGTAGCCCTAGCGATAGATGTAGCCCTCACCGGATTCGAGAAGAGGGGTGAACCTTTATTCCCAGTGTTATACGCTGTAATAGAAGATACCCTATGGAAGAAGGGTTCAGAGGTCGGCGTATACAATAGGTTGCCGCTAAACGTCCAGCACCTAGTTGGAAACCTAAACCCGCTGGGTGACGACATAAATCCGTACCACAAGGAGTTTAGGTATCCGAAAGATTGAGGGTTCGGGTAGGCTTAACCCTTACCTCTTGCCACATCTGACTCCATAATCCTTACAGGTTTAGAGGCAGCCTCAGATGTTGAGGGCTGTACTCTTCGACCTTGGTGGAACATTGGTTAAGACAGCTGATATACCAGAGGTCATAAGGAGGATACTCTCAACCTATGGTGTCCATAGAACCCTAGAAGAGATATCGCTGGCGCATGGGGAAGCCGACCGGGAGACAAGGCTGAAGGATTACAAGTTACCATGGGATGAGTTTTGGTCTAGGTGGAACCTGAGGATACTCAAGAGACTTAGGGTTGAGGGGGATATTAAACATCTGGCTAGGGATATGGCTGAGCGATGGTGGGATAATGCCGACGTTGAACTATATCCAGATGTTATCGAGACCCTAAGGATGCTAAGGGCTATGAGATTGAAGCTGGGCTTGGTTACGAACGGTTTCAAGCTGGACTTGGATGAGGTGTTAAGGAGGGTTAACTTGGAGGGAGCCTTCGATGTAACGGTTGGGGTGGACTCTGTTGGTAGACCGAAACCTTGCAGGGAGATATTCATGTACGCTATAAGGAGGCTGGGAGTCTCCGCCCGTGAATCTCTCTTTGTTGGAGACTCGATAGAGCATGATTATATGGGCGCCTTAAAGGTTGGGATGGATGCTCTACTCATAGACCGTGAGAGCAAGGTCAAGAGGAGCGATGTAAAGAAGATAAGCAGCCTCCTAGAGGTAGTCAGGTATATAAAGAACCTCTCGAAGGCTTAGAAACCGACGGTTCAAGGTGGAAGGCCGAGTTTCCCTTCCCTAAGCTGACATCCCCTAACAGTTGACGATCGAGTTTATGGCGCGTACAAATTTTATATAAGGGCTGGTGTGATTTAAAGGTGTGAGGTGATTGCCCCCATGGGGGAACTCAAGTTTGGCATAAATATACCCATGACCTTTAGGGGTGATTACTCCAAGCTGAGGAGCATAGCCCAGATGTGCGACTCCCTCGGGTACAACTCCTTCTGGCTTCCTGATCACTTCTTCTTCAGCCCGAACTACAACGCATACTTGGAGGCTTGGACCACCCAGACAGCCCTAGCAGCGATCACGAAAAGCCTAAGGTTTGGGAATATGGTCTTATGCAACTCTTACAGGTATCCGTCGGTCTTGGCGAAGATGGCTTCTACATTCGATGTAATAACCGAAGGGAGACTTGAGTTCGGTATAGGGGCCGGATGGAAGGAGGATGAATACAGAGCCTACGGCATACCATTCCCAAAGGCAAGCGTGAGGATAGCACAGCTTAGAGAGGCTGTGATCATTATAAAGAGGATGTGGACTGAGGAGAACCCAACCTATGAGGGTAAGTACTACACCATAAAGAATGCAATATGCGAGCCTAAACCGGTCCAGAAACCGCACCCGCCAATCCTCATAGGTGGGAGCGGGGAGAAGTTGATCCTGAAGGTTGTAGCCGAACTCGCAGACCGCTGTAACTTCGACTTCGGAATGAGGGATGGGATAGATGCCTACAAGCACAAGATCGACGTCCTCAACCGGTACTGCTCCATGTTTGGGAGAGACCCCGAGGAGATTGAGAAGACTTTGATCAGACAGGTGATAATCGCTGAGGATGAAGAGGGTGTTGAAGCGAAGATAGATAGGTTTAAGCCGGCTGATGTGAGGAGGGAGGATTACGTCAAGAGCCGTATAGTTGGCACGCCGGAGGAGTGCATAAAGGCTATCCAAACATACGTAGACATCGGCTTCACATACTTCATAGTTAACTTCCCAGATATGACCGAACCTGAGACGCTCAAACTCTTCGCCGATAGGGTGATCCATAAACTCTCCTAGGACAACCCATCCAATCAATGGACGGTTAAGGGATCAGCCGCCTTGGGGAGGGCAACCTACAAGGTTAAGGATGGAAAGCTGATAAAGGTATGGGTGACCGAGCGTCACGGGAGGATAGGGAAGATAAAGATAACCGGAGATTTCTTCCTCCACCCGGAGGCCCTCATAGACGAGGTGGAGGCGACGCTGGTTAACAAGCCCCTAAACGAGGGTGTTATAGCCAGAACGATAGAGAGGTTGATGAGGGAGAGGGATGCAACCTTGATAGGCGCAACCCCTAAGGACATAGCAAGGTGCATCATGATGGCTGCTGGGGGGAAGTGACGGAATGGTTGAGAGGTGGCGCCTCCTAGATACCAGCCTGAATGACGCCTTCTACAACATGGCCCTCGACGAGGCTATAATGACCGCGAGGTCTAGGGGTCTAGTACCCAATACGGTTAGGTTCTACAGGTGGGAGCCGTCAGCGGTCTCGATAGGTTACTTCCAGAGCATGGAGGAGGAGGTTGACCTCGAGGCATGCCGGAGGTTAGGAGTCGATTATGTAAGGAGGATGACCGGCGGTGGAGCCGTATACCACGATAGGGATGGAGAGTTAACCTACAGCATAGCGGTTGAAGAATCGCATAGGCTAATCTCTAGGGATTTCCAGGAAACCTACAAGACCCTATGTTCAGCTCTGGTGTTGGGCTTACGATTGCTTGGAGTTCCGGCGGAGTTTAGACCCGTGAACGACATCATAGCTGGAGGTAAGAAGATATCTGGAAATGCACAGACGAGGAAGATGGGTATAGTCCTCCAGCATGGAACCATACTGAGGGAGGTCAATCCAGCCCTAATGTTCAGCCTGCTGAGGGTCCCGAATGAGAAGATAAGAGACAAACTAATAAAGACAGTTGAGGAGAGAGTTACATCCATAA
>CAZCOP010000001.1:44994-51885 GCA_964499825.1 uncultured Candidatus Bathyarchaeia archaeon | reverse complement strand
GTGTAGAGTCCCACCTAGACGCCGACGGCCTAGCCGCAGCCGGGATTATGGGTGTGGCCCTAACTAGGCTTGGAGCTAGATTCTACATAAGGATAGAGAGGTGGCTGGATGAGGATGTAATAAAGTCAGCCCTCTCTGGGAGAGCTGACCTCGTGATATTCACCGATATGGGGAGCGGCTACCTAGACCTATTCCGTGAGAACGTTAAAGGGACCAGCGTCTCCGTTATGGTACTTGACCACCATCAACCCGTGGGTGAAGCTCCAGAAGGGATGATACACGTCAACCCCCACCTCCACGGAATAGATGGCTCTAGGGATCTAAGCGGCTCCGGGATAGCCTACTTGGTCGCTAAGAGTATGAGTGGTGATAATAGGGATCTAGCCTACCTAGGTGTGATAGGGTCGCTGGGGGATATACAGGATAAGTATGAAAACCACAGGCTTGGAGGAGTTAATGAGATAATAGTTAAGGACGCCGTTGAGTCTGGCTACCTGAGGACGGAGATGGATCTCCTACTCTTCGGTAGGGAGACTAGGCCGATCCATAAGGCCTTAGCCTACACAGCCAACCCCTTCATACCGGGGATAAGCGGGAGGGAGGATAATAGTCTAGCCTTCCTGACGAATCTCGGGATAAAACCGAAGGAAGGTGACAGGTGGAGGGCTTTGAGGGACCTATCGATGGAGGAGAAGAGGAAGCTCTCCTCAGCTTTAGCCGAGCATCTAACATCGATGGGGTTTAAAGGTGAGGTGGCCATGAACCTGCTTGGGACGATCTATATACTGACGAAGGAGGAGCCGTGGACACCCCTGAGAGACGCTAGGGAGTTCGCCCTATTACTAAACGCCACGGGGCGTATGGATAAGCCGGGGGTTGGGGTTGCTATATGTATGGGAGACCGCGGGAGGAGCCTCGAGGAGGCGAACAAGGTTCTTGAGGATTACAGATCAACCATAATGAAGTACCTAAACTGGTTGAATGAGAACCCGGAGTATGTCGAGGAGTTGGAGAACATCTACGTACTACATGGTGAGAACATTATAGATGAGAAGGTTATCAGCACGATCTCGACGATACTTTCATCGAACCTTCCGAAGCCGGAGAAGCCTGTGGTAGCCTACGCAACTATACCGGATGAGGGATCGATCAAGATATCAGCCCGCATGGTTGATATGCTCGCTGAGAGAGGGTTAAACCTTGGGGAGATACTTCGGATGGCGGCTGAGAGGTGCTCCGGGATAGGGGGAGGACACGATGTTGCAGCTGGAGCTCAAGTCCCCTACGACATGAAGGACCATTTCATCCGTTACGTTGATAGGCTCGTTGGGGAGAGGCTGAGCCGTGGAGGCTAAGATAACACTCACCTACAGGAGTGAGAGCGAGGCTGAGACCGTGGCCAACGCGGTTTCGCCGGATAACATGAAGGTTCCAGAAGGCCTGTCGATCGAGACTGCGGCGTCCGGAAGGAAGGTTATAACGTCCATAAGGTATACGGGTGAAAGGCTGGGAACCCTGATATCAACCATAGACGATCTGTTGAGTTGCATTTCGGTGGCTGAGAAGACCATGTCAGCGGTAGAGGCCTCAGGGAGGGGATGAGGTTAGGTTAACCCTCCGGCCTCCTGTGGTCCATCAAGAGAACGTTCATCCCGCTCAACATCGCCTCGACGCTCGCCATAACGATATCCTCATGGACCCCCATAGCCGTGGCGGTTCTATCACCCTTCTTCAGACGGACCATAACCTCAACGACAGCGTCCGTGCCCCCCGTTATGGCGTTTACATGATACTCCTCAAGCCTTATCGGCTCAACCGCCAGGACAGCCTTCCTGATCGCGTTCATCGCGGCGTCGACGGGGCCAACCCCGATCGCGGCCTCGGTGAGTATCTTCCCGTTCAAGTTCAACCTCACGGAGGCTGTTGGTGTAACTCGGTCTCCGGTGACGACGGTCAGTTCCTCGAGCTTTATGGCCCTAAACTCCGGTAGGCCCATTACGGACTCGGCTATCGCCTTTAGATCGGCATCTGTAACCCTCTTACCCTTATCCCCCAGAGCCTTAACCCTCAAGAATATTTCCCTCAACTGCTCATCCGTCGGCTTCAAGCCCATCTCTTGTAGGGCAGCCCTCAAACCCCTAGAGCCTACGTGTTTGCCAACAGCCAACCTCCTAGTTCGGCCCACCAGCTCCGGCGGTATCGGCTCGTAGGTTAATGGGTGGGCTAGTATGGCGTGGGTGTGTATACCAGACTCATGGACGAAGGCGTTCTCACCAACTATCGCCTTATTCGGTTGGACTGGGATACCAGTCAATCTGGAAACTAGCATGGATGTGTCGTAGAGGCGTTCCAGCCTGATCGATGAGTCAACCTTGTAGAGGAGTTTTAGGGCTACAACCACCTCCTCAAGGGCTGCGTTTCCAGCCCTTTCACCCAACCCGTTAACGGTTACGTGGACTTCACCAACTCCGGCCCTTACCGCGGCTATTGTGTTGGCGACGGCCATCCCGAAGTCGTCATGGCAGTGAGCGCTGAAAAGGACATCTGGAAACTCTCCCCTCAAGTCGGAGAAGAAGTTGTAGGTCTTCTCTGGGGTCAGTATCCCAACCGTGTCGCATGGTGAGATTATATCCGCCCCGGCTGAGACGCCGACAGATATCACCTCCTTCAGAAAGTCTAGGTCGCTCCTCGTAGCGTCTTCAGCTCCAAGCTCAACCTTCAAGCCGTGATCCTTTGCGTACTCAACGCAGTCACCAGTCAGCTCCAAGATATCCTCCCTACTCTTCTTAAGTTTATACTCTAGGTGCATATCTGATGTTGGGATGACGAGGAAGACGCCGTCGGCCCCGCTCTTTAAGACTGCGTCTATATCCCTCCTCACTCCACGTGCGAAGCTGTAGACCTCAGCTCTCAAGTTCTCTTTGGATATCAGCCTTATCGCTTCCATCTCTCCCTCGGATACCGCTGCGAAGCCAGCCTCGATGGCGTCCACTCCAAGTTCATCTAGTTGTTTAGCAATTCTTAGCTTCTTCTCGGGTGTTAGAGAAACTCCAGGTGTCTGTTCTCCATCTCTCAGGGTTGTGTCAAAAATTCGCACCTTAGCGTTACCGTTCGATAAAGCAACACCCCATTTTACAACCCTCGAAGAGTAAGAGTGCAACCATATAGTATAAAAGCTTTTCCATGCCCACTTTACAGCTCCGGCTGGTTACAGGTAAACCTCCAGCTTCACCCCTGCTTCTTTAGCCATTCAGCAACCCTCTGGAAGACTGGGCTTCCGGACATGTCGATAACTGGAGCGATTATCTTTTCTCTGGTCTCAACTATCGACTTATACTCGGGCATCAGGGCGAAACCTACGAATGTCCAGTAGACCTTCCCCTCCTCCATAATCGACTTCGCGACCGTGTTGGTTCCGGAGAGTGGGTAATAGATGAAGACGACCCCGTTCGCCCAGTATACCCCGACGGTCTTCCCTCCAGCGGAGATGTTGGCGAACCGAACAAGGTCATCAACGCTGGGAAACTTAACGTAGTTCATCACAATTATCTCCTTGAAAGGCTCGTAGCGTATACTTATATCCCCCATACAATCTCCTCCTGAAGGATCGAGCATCCACGGATCAGATACCCAAACAATAAATTTTAATCTTTCATCTCCTTATTGGGGATTCCACCCCGAAGGAATAGATTCCACAAAATAGCATAGAAAGAACAAAGAGTATAGTAGATCCGCTCATAGACAAGATGGTTGAGGAAGAGATTCTAGACCTTGCTGCAGCTTTGAAGATTTATCAAAGACGCTAATTGACGAGGAAGGCTACGAGTACACACCAGTTGATGTTAACAGCTTCCTATTGAATAAGGAGTTTGAGGTTATTCCATACGGCGGCGAGAGGTTGGTTAATGCTCAGAATGAGGAGTTCGACGCGAAGTCTTACATCACTGCTCAACCTAAAGCAAGCTCTATCAGAGGCTGCGAGGTGCCCTGTGGTAAGATAATGATAATCGAGGGCTTCTTCGACGGTTTGTGGAGGTGAGCAGAGCCATGATCGTTGATGGTTTAATAAACCTTGAGTTCCTCGGGCATCCACGCTAGAATGAGCGGGGGCGGATAAGGCTCTTCAAGAAGCTGAGACTGGAGGTTACATACCGGAAGGAGTTCACGATGAAGCTTCTAAAGGTATCCACATTCCACAAGTGACCCCATCCCGAAGATAACCTTCAAGATCAAGGGAAGTCACTAAAGCAAACCAGCCATAACAGCTCGGAGATTAACAGATAATAACTTTCGGTAGATACCGAAAGTTTCCTTTTATCCTTGATGGCTCTGTCATCTTGATGATGCCAGTTCTGATCAAAAATGTTATATTCATCGATCACTTTAAAAACTCAAAATGAGAGGAGGGGCTAAACGGGATGCCGAAGAAGCCAATCAAGTGGGTTTATGAAGACCCGGAGAGGAAGAACGTCTTCTGGCCTTCTGAGGAGCTTAAGAAGAGGGCTTGGGTCAGTGACGAATCGATCTATGAGGAGGCTGAGCGTGATCCGGTTAGTTGGTGGGCAAAGCTGGCGAAGGAGGGTATAACCTGGTTCAAGCCCTGGAAGGAGACCTACAGGTGGAAGCCCCCATTCTATCAGTGGTTCGTCGGCGGAAAGTTGAATGTCTCCTATAACGCGCTGGATAGGCATGTTGAGACTTGGAGGAGGAATAAGGCTGCGATAATCTGGGAGCCGGAACCGGTAGATGAGGAGCATAGGGTTCTAACCTACTTCGACCTCTACCGTGAGGTGAACAAGTTCGCCAACGTGCTGAAGAGCTTGGGTGTGAGGAAGGGTGATAAAGTCGGCATATACATGCCGCTGATACCGGAGGTCCAGATAGCGATGCTGGCCTGCACGCGGATAGGTGCAGTCCACAGCGTGGTCTTCTCGGCCTTCAGCAGCCAGTCACTCAGGGATAGGATGATAGACGCGGAGGCTAAGGTCCTGGTGACAGCTGACGGATACTACCGGAGGGGTAAGGTGATCCGCTTGAAGGATAAGGCTGACGAAGGCCTTGAGGGCACTCAGATAGAGAAGGTGGTAGTCGTTAAGAGGCTTGGTATAGATGTGAACATGGTTGAGGGACGCGACTACTGGTGGCATGAACTGATGAAGGATGCGCCTCAATACTGCGAGCCGGAGGCCATGGACAGCGAGGACATGATGTTCATCCTATACACGAGCGGTACTACAGGGAAGCCTAAAGGTATAGAACACCATACAGGCGGTTACGCTGTGCAGGCTTATTGGACCGCTAAATGGGACTTCGACCTCCACGATGAGGATGTGTTCTGGTGCACATCCGATATAGGATGGATAACTGGGCACACATATGCTTGCTATGGTCCATTGTTGAATGGAGTGACCCTACTGATCTATGAGGGGGCGCCGGACTATCCTGCTCCTGACAGGTGGTGGGAGATAATAGAGAAGCACGGCGTGACTGTGTTCTACACAGCCCCAACGGCGATAAGGATGCTGATGAGGATGGGTGACGAATGGCCGAGGAAGCATGACCTCAGTAGCCTGAGGATACTCGGAACCGTCGGTGAGCCGATAAACGAGGAGGCGTGGCTCTGGTACTTCAGGGTTATAGGGGACGGTAGGTGTCCAATAATCGATACGTGGTGGCAGACCGAGACTGGAGGAACCCTGATACACTCCCTACCGGGTATAGGGCCCTTCATACCGACGGTTGCTGGGAGGCCCTTCCCAGGTACGCGCTTCGCCGTCCTAACGGAGGATGGTAAGCCGACGAAGATCGGGGAGGGTGGATACCTAGTCCAGCTCCCACCCTTCGCCCCAGGGATGTTCAGAACGATCTATAAGGACCCTGAGAGGTTCAAGAAGCAATACTGGAGTGTCTATGGGGAGAAGATATATTACACCAGCGACGGAGCCATAATCTGGGATGAGCTTGGGAATATACGCTTAACTGGCAGGGTTGACGATGTGATGAAGGTTGCGGGCCACAGGCTCTCAACGGCTGAGGTTGAGAACGCCATAACTCAACATCCGGCTGTGGTGGAGTGCGCTGTGGTTGCAGCCCCACATGAGATTAAGGGGGAGGTTCCGGTTGCCTTCGTAACCTTGAAGCATGAGTATAAGCCCTCACCGGAGCTTGAGAACGAACTCAAGGAGCAGGTTGTTAAGGTTATCGGTCCAACAGCGAGGCCTTACAGGGTAATCTTCGCCGATGATCTGCCTAAGACTAGAAGCGGTAAGATCATGCGCAGGATATTGAAGGCCATAATTAGGAATCAGCCGATAGGTGATGTAACAACCCTCATGAATCCTGGGGCTGTCCAAGCCCTGAAGGAGAAGGTCGGTTATAAGGGTCCAAGCTGAAGCTTCTTTCCCCCTTTTAAACGTCACCCTTTCCTCTTTTGATAGTTTAAGGGAATTTTATTGAAGCCCGAATAGTTGTCTGAATGTCTAGACTTGAATTTATGCGAGGCACCAGCTATTTGAGGGTCTCAGTGGATTCCCTCCCTGTATGGATCTCTCATGGTCTTGGTAGGCCTGGCTTAACGATCTTCTTGAATGCTTAACCCGTTCTGTCAGCTGGTTGAGTATGGATCACTCACCATCCAAAAGGAAGGCTCTCAAGCATACCTGGAAGCTATCCTTAGCGGGAAACCCGTCAAGATGTTTCTCAGTTAAAGTTGTATAAAAGTCAAATTTTAGGAATAATCTAAACGATAGAAGCCGTATTAAACCTATTTCTATGATTTACCATTTTATTGGTGGGGTTATAGAAGTTTATTGATACCAATGAACCTTACAACTTTATGTTCAGCCTCTCCCGCCAGACATCTCTCAACCTTGCCGCGAAGCTGAGTAGAGC
>CAZCOP010000001.1:0-44984 GCA_964499825.1 uncultured Candidatus Bathyarchaeia archaeon | reverse complement strand
CCTGTTACGATAATGACGTTACCTATGGTCTTAGTATCCCCACGGGCAACTCCATAACTAAGTTTAATAGCTTAACCATAATTCTTTTTAATCAAAATTTTTTAATCAAAACTGAGATGCGTCAGATTGCAGCCTTACCTAAGGTTCGCCTGGAGGGGTTTGACTAAACGCCCTGGAAGGTCCCTCTTCACCCTACTCATGATGACGGTAGGGATTATGCTTCTAACAGGTTCAACCATAGCCCTTGAGGAGATACCATCGATTGTGGAGGCATCGATTGAGGACGCCAACATGGCGGACTTCTCGATAAACTTTAAGCCAACCCTAACATCGATGGTGGAGGATATATGCGCCGACGTTGAGGGGGTCAAAACGTTCGAGGAACGCTTGACCGTGAGGAGCACCGCCTACACAATCCATGGATGGCCGGAGAGCACGGATATACTCCTTATAGGCGTAGATTTCCCCCTAAAGCTGAATAGGGTCATCATAGTTAATGGGAGGATGCCGGGCGATGATGAGGAGGCAATCTTGGTCGAGGCGGACTACGGTGAGTCTGTGCTGGGTAAATCCGTACTCGTGACGATGCTGGGGGAGAACTTAACCCTTAAAGTAGTGGGCTCATGTAGGGCCGTATGGATGCCTAGGTGGTATGTAAGCTCAATAGCCTACGCCCTCATACCGATAAGGACTCTTCAGAGGCTCATGAAAGTGGGGAACGTTACTAATACCATCCTAGTGAGGGTGGTTGAGGGCTACGACGTAGACGGTGTGATGGACAACTTGGCTGAGAGGCTGAAACCATACGGCGTAACCTCGAAGACGGTTGAGGGCTACGTAATACCAATGGTTGAGGCTGAGGCCTACTACAATTACCTCGTCAAGCTTATATCCCTCATAGGAACCTCGATCTTCGCCGTCAGCATGGCCCTACTCTACAGCTCGCTAAGCCTTATGGTTACGCAGGAGCATAGGGAGATAGGGACACTGAAGGCGATGGGTGCAGCTGGTAGGGGTATAACCCTAACATACATCCTCAGAGGCGTGATCCTAGGTTTCATCGGCGGCTTATCAGGGAGTCTGCTGGGGGTCTTGGCGGCCAGCTTTCTAATAAGCGGCTTCGCATCACTGTCCTTAACCTTTGAGGGCGTGATCTACATAACGCGCTCCCTACTTGAGATAATAATTGAGAACAATAGGCTGATAGCCTTCTACATGATCCTAGAGGTCATACTCTCGATGGTAATGGTGATCCCGCCATCGGTCACGGCGTCAAGGATACCGGCAGCCCAGGCGGTCAAGATCTTCCCGGGTTTCTCAGCTCCATTCAGTGTGAAGAGGAGGCTTATGCACGGCGGTGGACCCTTATTCTTCAGGTACGCCCTCAGGGGGCTGTCTAGGAGAAAGGGTAGGGAGTTGGTCGTCGTCTTGGTTATAGTTATAAGCGTGACGATAAACTCGGCCCTAACGGCTGCGTCTGAGTCCCAGAGGAACCTTGTGGAGGAGATATCGGATGCCCTGAACTTCGACTTCTTCGTCTGTCTAAGTAGGTACATGAACTCCACATTCCTTGAGAGGAGGCTTCAGACGGTTGTGGATGACGTGGAGTTCCTAGAGTTCGCCTACTATACACAGGTTAGGGTTGAGGGCTACACGCTTCTAGCCGTCGGGATGAAGCCGAACTCCCCCTACTTCAACTATCACATAACGGAGGGCAGGTGGTTCACCGAGGACGGGAACGAGGGCATACTTAACGAGAGGATAGCCGATACTCTAGGTGTTGGAGTTGGGGATAAGATAACCCTCTCAAACGGTGAGAGAACGATCCAGGTTACGGTGGTTGGGTTAAGACGTGACCCTGTATTCAACGCGCTCATCGTCCCATTATTCATGATGCAGAGGTTCGAGGGGAGGGAGGGGAAGGTGAACGCGATAATCGTCAAGGCCAAGGAGGGCGTGAAGCTGAGTAGCCTCATCAAGGAGATAAGGGATAACGCGCCCGGATACCTGTGGCACATAAAGAAGGCTGGGGTTCTCGATATAATGACCGATATCCTCACGAGAACCTTCCAGTCAGTGGCAGCAACCATGATAATCTTCACATGGGTGACCTCAGTTATGCTGATATTCAGCATAGTTGGGCATGACTTAAACGAGGAGAGGATAATCATCGTAACCCTCAGAGCTCTCGGGATGAGCAGGAAGAGCTGCATCATGATGGTACTGACTAAGGTGCTCATCCTCGGCTTGCTGGCGGCTGCATTATGCGTAGCCTCGACGCCGATACTGCTCGGCATACTCGGCGGGTTCCTTTCAAGAACGGTGGTCTTCTATACGCCGATAGAACTCTCAGCCCCGATCTAATCGACTCTCTAATCTTCATAGTGATGACCATCCTGCCGAGCGGCCTCATCCTGGGGTTATATGCAACAACTGTAAGGTTGTCCGATGCATTAAGGTGTGAGTAGCCTAAAACCTCCTCCCCAAAGCGTGCATTATATCAGTTCTGGTCAATATTCCCAGAAGCCTCTTATGGTCCTTCGGGTCCACTATCAAGAGGCGCCCTATCTCATGTTCGTTCATCCTCTCGAAGGCTTCTAGGAGCGTCTCATCCGGGTAGGCGATGATTATCTCCTTCTTCGCAACCTCCCCAACTAGAACCCTATCCCTCTCATCCTTCGGAACCCTCATGACATCCTCAAAGGTTATTATACCAACAAGCTCACCCTTCTCATTCAAGACCGGATACCCCATATGGTGGTGCTTGGTCATGTTATCCAGCAACTGGTTTACCGTCATCGAGGGGTTGACGGACATGACCTTCTTCGTCATGACGTCGCCAACCCTAGTTTCAGCCATCACCGACGCCTCTGGGCTAAGGAATGTTAAGGTGTAATCGATCGGGGGTATGGATAGGCCCATACTGCGCAGCCTCCTGACCTCCCTTAAGGCCATCTCCTTCTTACGCATAGCCATGGACAGTAGGTGCGTGAAGACATCCCTATGCCGCTCTATATCCATAATTCTTATGGCCCCCCTTTCCAGGGCGTTATTGAATATCTCTTCACCCCTCTCGGTCCTTACGATGACCACAGACCAGTCCTTCAGTGGATAGGCTCCACCGACCGATATGTCGGCGAGCTCAGATGTGAAGTCCATACACGTCTTGCATTTGTTCAGGATGTGGCCCATGAGCTCCTTTATCGGGACCTCAACAATCCCCCGTTTGGTGTAGACCTCATACTTGTCTGTGAGGTCTATCCCGACGATGTCTGTGCGTCGAACCCCGAACTTCTCCTCCAAGTAGTTGAGGAGGATATCCCGGGAGAAGACCCAGAGGCAGAAGAGCCCTATCGTAACCTTAAGGCTTCTCGTTATCTTGTGCTCCCAAGCCTCAAGTTTACGTATAGCCAGAACTTGATGGGGAACCCCGACGAAGGCTATCTTACTCCTCCCATATTCCCTAACGGCGCTTCCGAAGGCCTTCGCCACGGAGGAGGGAGAGAATTTACTATCCACAGCTAAGAGGACATCGTCAGGGACGAGGCCTATCCGAGTTCTAAGCCTCAAGGGGGCTTTGAGTTCAACCTCGGAGATTACGGCGCTATCGATCATCTTATCCTCGAGGCTCTGGGATAGGATCGTTGTTACAACGCCGCCGCCGTGGCTCAGCTCCCTAATCTTGCTGTCAACGGCTTGGGCTAGGACTATCCTCCTATAATATCCCAGGGCGCTCCTCCTTACCGGGGCGTCCATCACGAACCTCATGGCCTCCATCAGGAGGGGCTCGGTGTGGGGGCATATATCATAGCAGATCGAGCAGAAGTCCAGAAAATGTGAGCAGTCGTCGTAGTGTATCTTATCTCCCTCTATCCTTATGGCGTGGACGGGGCAGGCTGCCTCACATGCTCCACATAGAGTGCAGAAGCCTTGGCTTATGATGGTTGAGTTCAACTCGTCGAAGGCTATTAGGCTCCTATCCCCCGCCATAGGTTTACATCTCCAACCATAGGATGAACGTCGAGGAATATTTACCTTTACTCACCACACTCTCAGGGGATGAGGAGGCTCAACTGCTCAGCAGCCGGGTTTATCATCGCCAAGGCAATAGCCGGATAGACCCCCAATATGATTATCGCAGCCACCAGCATGTAGATGGGCACCATCAAACTTCTGGGCTCCTCACCCTCAACCCTACGCCTCGCCCTCCTAGCGAACATGTAATGAATGAGCCTTATCAGGTAAGCCGTCTGGAGAACGGTGTTTAAAACCCCCGCAACCGCCAGCCATCCCATACCGGCCTCTATAGCCGCCGTAAAGACTAGGTACTTAGCCATGAAGCCGGCGAAGGTCGGTATACCCGAGAAGGATAACACCGCAACTATCAAGGCTAGGCTGGTTAGCGGAAGCTTCCTACCGATCCCGGATAGGTCCTCCAAGCTCCTCAAACCCATATCGTTTAGAACACCTATAGCCATGAAAGCCAGAGCGGTAGTCATACCGCCAACGAAGAAGAAGAACAGGTTTCCCATAACCCCAATCGGCTTCACGCTCGTTATGGCTACAAGGTTATAGCCTATATCCGCAACACAGACATAGGATATCATACGTTTCACATCGCTCTGGGCTAGGGCGAAGAGGTTCCCAACAGTCATCGTGAGGGCTGAGAAGACCCCCAAGGCGGGGGGCCAGTTCAGGATGAGGGGAGGGGTCAATATGTATACCAGAACCCTCATGAAGACGTAGTAGCTAGCTTGGTCCACTATGGCTGAGAGGAAGGCCGCAGATGATGGGGGCGCAGCTGTGTAGGCGTCTGGAAGCCACATGTGGAAGGGGACTACAGCTGTCTCGATGGCGTAGCCACACGCGACGAAGGCGAAGGCCGCGACTAGAAGTCTCTTGTCGGTTATGGATAGGAGGACCTCCCTCACAGCCCAGAAGTTGAGTGAGCCGACTATGCCGTAGATTATGGATAGGCCGAAGACTATGAAGCCCGACGCTATGATTATCATGACCAAGTACTTCAAGGAGGCCTCTATAGATTCCGCCCTCCTCCCGTATACTATGAGGAAGCATGAGCCGGCGGCGGAGGCCTCCCAGAAGATGAAGAGTGTGAGGAGGTCGCCGGAGAAGGTCGCCGCTATGACGCTCCCCAAGACCATGAACATCAAGGCGAAGTATCTACCGGAGAGTTCATCATCCATGCCCACGTACAATATACTATAGATGCATGAGGGCAAAGCCATGATTAGGTAGACTGAGGCCATATACAGCGAGACGGCGTCTATGAGGAAGGAGCTTGATAGGGCGGCTCCAGCTCCACCGATGAGGGAGACGTTGATGAAGGGGGTCTCCCCAGCCATCCCATAATACTCACGGCTTAGGTTTATGAGGCTGATCCCGACTAGGATGAAGGGTATGATAACCCACAAGATTATGAGGCTTCTGTGGCGGTTATCCCCCCTCCTTATCAACGCAACCACCGGAACGGTGATTAGGGCTGATAGGATGAGGATGACGGTTGGGGTTAAAGCCTCCAGTAATCCTATCAAAGCCTCCACCTCAACCCGGTTGAGCTGTACTTATCAACTCGATCACGGGGCCTGGCCATACACCCAATACCACGACGACAATTGAGAGTATGGCCATCGGTAAAGCCATGTAGATCGATCCCCTCTCAACCTCCTCAACCTTGGGTTTCTCTAGGAAGACCCTCCAGAATAGTCGTAGGACGTAGGCGAGGCTGAATACCGTCGCCACCACCATCAGGGCTGTGGTTGTGTAGTAGAAGCTGTCGGACACCCCAGCCTGGAAGCCTCCCATGAAGATTAGGAACTCACTTATGAAGCAGGCGAAGGCTGGTATACCGGCTATACTGAAGGATGAGATGGCCGTTGAGACCGCTGTTAGGGGCATCTTGGAGGCTAAGCCGCCCATCTCCCTTATATCCCTCAAACCGGTCTGCTTCATTATGGCCCCAGCGTTTAGGAAGAGTAGGCCCTTACTTACGGCGTGGTTGACGAGGTGTAGGACAACCCCCACAACGCCCTCAGCCAGCGGGAACAGGGATAGGCCAAAGAGGGCATACCCCATATGGCTTATACTCGAGTAGGCAACTATCCTCTTTATATCATTCTCGGCTAGGGCGGTCATAGCTCCATAAAAGGCTGAGATAACACCGAAGATCGATAGGCCGTAGAGGAAGCGGCTTGTCAGGGTTGCATCACTTATCGACGGTAGGACCATACCAAGGGAGATCCTCAATATCGCATATGCGCCAGCCTCGATTATGACCCCGCTTAGGAGGGCCGACATTGGGGCTGGAGCCTCGGCGTGTGCGTCTGGTAGCCACATGTGGACCGGTACCACCGCCATCTTCACGGCGAAGCCTAGGGTGAAGGCTATGAATATCCACCTCAGTATCTCCTGTGGGGAAGCCATCAGTAGGGTTCTAGCCTCGATCATGTCTAGTGTTCCGGTGAGCATGTAGACGGCTCCAACCCCGAGTAGCACAGCGACCGCTCCTGCATGGGTGAATATGAAGAACTTGAACGCAGCCCTATAGGACTCCCTATAACCCCAACCCCCAATTATGAAGTAGGTTGGGATAAGCATGAACTCCCAACAGAAGTAGAAGACCATGAGGTTGGATGTTATGAAGACCCCGACCAGGCCGACGGTTAATAGAGCCATGAGGGCGTAGTACTCCCTCAAGCCCTCCCTCTCCTCCATGTAGCCGACCGAGAAGAGGACAGCCGAGATTATGAGCAGTAATGTTACGATGGCCATCGAGAGGCTCACACCGTCAACGAATAGGGTCAACGGAGAACCCAACATGGGCATCCAATAATAGGACTCTAAGTATTCACCCTCGGAGAGAACCCTCGGAACAACCGTCAATATGGCTGTAAGATCGAGGATCGATGTTAAGAGGACTACCGCTGCGGCTGCCCTAACGGATCTGCCACCAACCAGATAGACGAGCAACGCCGAGAAGGCGGGTAGGAGGAGGGCGAACAAGAGCGGCGTGAACACGTCACATCACCTCAGACTGTTAGTAATAGTAGGATGCATAAAAAGAGGAAGCCCATGGTTGCCGCCAAGACGAAGTGTGGGAGGGCCCCGCTGTGAACCCTCCTTATCTTGACGCTGTGGCGGGCTGTTGCGATGGCGGTTAGGTGGAGAAGCCTCGTAAGGGCCACCTCGAAGTTCCATAGGCTGAACCTTGCGAGGCCCATGACGGAGCTGGCAACCAAGTAGGGCACACGCTCGAAGACCTTAATCTCTAATTCTCTGCGGAGCTGGCTGGAAAGGCCCATGACGGAGCTGGCAACCCCTCCATAGAGGGAGTCGAAGTAGTAGCCGTTCTCCAGGAGCCTATCAAGGATGGATAGGATCCCACTCCTCACCCGGGATGGCGGTATAATCCTCCTCTGGTAGATCAGGTAGATGGGCAACCCGCCTATGAGTAGGGTGGTCATGAACATGAGCGACTCTAAACTGAAGAAGCTCTCCAACCTGAAGGCGTAGTTCACACCTAGGAATCTAGCCAGCGGGTTACCGAAGAACCCGAAGACGGCGCTTCCAACGGCCAGCACGCTTGAGGAGAGGCACATCAAAAGTGGAGCCTCGTGAACCTTAATCCTCTTCAGGTATGGGGACTTCTCACCAGCGAAGGTTAGGACCAGAAATCTGTAGCTGTATGCGAACGTTACCGCCGTGGCTGAGTATATCAGGAGTATTAGGCAGATGTCGCCGGAGGATAGGAGGATGCCCGCTATCAAACCCTTACTGAAGAAGCTGCAGAAGGGCGGTATCCCGGAGCGGGCGAGTATAACGACTATGCAGAGGGCGAATGTGAAGGGCATATCCCTCCTCAAACCGCCCATCTTCCTCATATCCCTAGTTCCAAGCTGGTGTATTATACTCCCGATCGCTAAGAAGCCCAAACCCTGGAAGAAGGCGTGGCTTATCATGTGGAATAAACCCGCAAACCAGCCTATGGGATGCGGTGAGACACCTAAGGCGGCCATCATGAAACCTATCTGGCTTACCGTGGAGTAGGCTGGAACCCCCTTTATATCCGGAGTGTGCAGGGCTAGGGTTGCACCTATGAAGGCCGTTAGGGCTCCAAGCCAGACGGTGGAGTTCAACCAGAGGGGTATCGAGGAGAAGATCGGGTGGGTCCTAGCGATCAGGTAGACCCCAGCCTTAACCATGGTTGCGCCGTGGAGGAGGCAGCTCACCGATGTTGGAGCCTCCATCGCGCTGTAGAGCCATGTATGTAACGGTAGCTGAGCCGACTTGACGAAGGCTCCGATAAGCATCAGCATCCCAACCACGGTCAGGATTGGCGTGGCAACCTCCCCGTACCTCTGGAATATCTCCGAGTAGGATAGGGTGTTCAGGTTTGCGTATAGGATGAGTATACCGGCTAGAAGCGCGATGTCACCTACCTTCGTCATTATGAAGACCTTAACCCCGGCCTTCACGGCCTCTGGGCGTTTATACCAGAAGGAGACGAGGGCGTAGGAGCATAAACCAACCATCTCCCAGAAGATGAAGAGTTGGAGGAAGTTGTCGGCCATCACCAACCCGATCATAGACCCTATGAAGAGGAGCATGAAGAAGTAGTAGCGGGCTAAACCCTCCTCATGGGCCATGTAACTCAACGAGTAGATGAGGACGACCAAGCCTATGAGGGCTATCAGGTTTGCGAAGAGGATGCTTAACGGGTCAACCAAGACCCCAAGTTTCACATCCACAACCGGTATCCACTCAACCCCCTCCGGACCGCCGACCGCTGAATGTGCCTCGGGGATTAGGGAGGCCGCCAGGATCAACGTTATAACCCCAACGACGATTACGAATCCATCCCTAACCCTTGAGCCAACCCTATCCACGAAGGGGACGAGTATGCTCGAGGCTAATGGGAGGAGCCATACAAGCCACGGGGAGAGGCCGTCAAGGGAAAGCGGAGGCTGCGGGAACATCACTCCTCAACCTCCCCAAGTTTGTGTTTACGTTCCCTCCTCCTGCCAAGTCTTGAGAGGTCCCATACATCCAGAACCCTAAACTCCCTATACGAGACCAGAACCAGAGCTATGACTATCGCGGTTATGGCTGTGTCAACCGACAACGCTAGGGTGAGGAAGACCTGCCCGAGGCTTCCACCAGCTGATGATGCGAAGACCACGAAGTTCATACTCGCAGCCGCCGCTATCATCTCGATGGAGATCAACATCTTGAGTAGGTTCCTCTTCGTTAGGAGGCCGTATACACCTATCGCCAGCAGGGTTGCAGAGAGAACGATATACTCCAACCTAACCAACCCTCCTCTTCTCTACACGCCGCCTCTCCCTGAGAACTATGACGACCCCGAGGGCTAGAGTTAGGACGACGACCCCTTGGGCCACAACATCTAGAGCCCTGAACTCCCATAGGGCCCTCTGGAAGGATAAACCCTGAGGCTTCATCAACGTGTTGAACTCAAACTTGGAGATGAGCGCCGGTATGGAGAGGAGCACGGCGGCCGCAAACTCCAGGGTCTTGCGGGCTCCTCCCTTCCTGGCTCTCCTCTTCGATGTGAGCATCTCGCCTGCGAGGAAGAAGACCGCTATGGTTCCAACAGCTACAACTATTTGGAAGACGGCTGCAAAGTAGGCACCTAGGGCGAAGTATAGGGTGGAGAGCACCGCGAACATGAAACCGAAGGAGATGACTGAATGGGTTGTATCATCCATGTGTACAGCTAGGAAGGCTGAGGCGACGAGCAAGACGGCGATCAAATCCTCATATGGGATAATCATCCGTCAACACCCCCTGATGAGGCGGATTGGCTCTCGTAGGGCCTTATAACAAGCTCATCCTTGCTTGTCGAGGCAAGCTCATAGAGGGTTGACTCAACTATCGCGTTTCTGGGACAGTTCTCCACGCATACGTAACAGAAGATGCAGCTGTCAAGGTGGATGAGGGGCATCCTCTTACCCGAGACCTCAACCATCTCTATGGCTCCAGCTGGGCAGTCCCTAGCGCAGAGGCCGCACCCTATACACCTCTCCGGATGGAATACCTGTCTACCCCTGAGCCCTTCTGGAGGCTCAGGCTTGACGAATGGGTACTGTCTTGTAAACGGCCTCTTGAAGAGGGCTGTCAGGACCTCCCTCACCATCCTCGGGGCCTTCACCCTAACCATGCCCTTACACACCTCCGATCAACGGTCTCACCAAGGGCGCATACAGGATCGTCAAGGCTATAGACAGGATGGATAACGGTATCATCAGCCTCCAGTTCGCCCTCACAATCTGGTCTATCCTGAACCTTGCACAGATCGCCTCAACGAATTCGAGTATGAATATGACGAAGAGAACCTTAAGGATAAGCCATAACGTGAACCAGAGCCTATGCGGCTCAGAGGGCGTCGGTCCGTAAGGTCCACCTAGGAAAAGCTCAACCGTCAGGATCGCTCCGAAGATTATCTGGACATCCTTCGAGAGGTTTATGAAGGCGAGCTTCCTCCCGGAGAACTCTGTCCCGTAGCCGGCTACTATCTCGGTCTCGGCGTGTGGTATATCGAAGGGATCCTCCTCCAGCTCTGCTTGTAGGGTTATGAGGAAGGGGAGGAAGACCCACGGTATCAGGATGGCGAAGGGCACAGGCTGGTGTGAGGCTATCCTGTTTAGCGAGAGGCTCCCAACGAGGAATGCTGGACCTAATGAGAGTATGAGGAGCGGTATATCATATCCTATGAACTGGGTCAGTATTCTGACAGCCCCTATCCCGCTGTAGGGGTTAGATGAGGACCACCCTGAGAGGAAGAGGGTGAAGTGGGCGAAGGTCACTATGGCAAGTACGAGGAGGAGGTCTCCCTCGAAACCGGGGTTCGAGAAGACGTTAACTCCATCCAATGGAAAGTAGAAGATCGAGAACGTGAAGAGGGAGAATGAGAATAACGGGGTTAGGGTGAAGAGTAGACCCTCAACGTGATCGGGGGTTATATCCTCCTTCGTCAATAGCTTGATGTAATCCGCTAGGGGCTGGAGTATCCCGAAGGGTCCGGTGTAAGACGGCCCCATCCTATTCTGCATCCTAGCCATAACCTTCCTTTCGAACCAGTCGCAGAAGAGGGAGAAGGATAGGAGGAATAGAAAACCCGGGAAGACTAGAACCCTGAAGATGAAGTTTAGGTCAGGGATCACCGCCCTCTAGGCCTCCTCCTTACCTCATTCATGCTCCAAGTCCACCTCCGCCCATCATTCACATCTACGAAGGTCATCCTATCCGTACATGAGAAGCATGGGTCTAAACTGGCGAGGACGACCGGTATATCCGCAACGTAACAGCCCCGAATTATCTCCCTGAAGCATATTATATTCGCTAAGGTTGGGGACCTTATCTTCACCCGTTCGGGGTAGGCGGAGCCGTTGCTTCTAATGTAATGAACCAGTTCGCCGCGTGGCGCCTCAACCCTACTCAGAACCTCACCCTTAGGCATCCTCCTCGGAACCCTAACCCTGTACGGTCCGGGTGGGAGGTTCTCAACGGCGTAGGAGATTACATCTATGCTCTCGATTACCTCGTCTAGTCGAACCATGAGGCGGGCCCATGAGTCGCCCTCCTTGTAGATCACTTCTCTGAAGGGTATCTCGTCGTAGGCGGCGTATGGGTCATGCTTCCTGACATCTATCTCGATCCCTGACCCTCTGGCGACCGGTCCAACCACGCAGAGCTTTAGGGCATCCTCATCCCTTAGAACCCCAACATCCTTAGTCCTAGCCTCGAAGGTTGGGTCGTCCTCGAAGACTCCGCGGTAGAAGAGCATCCTATCCCTGAGAACTCCAAGTTTCTCCCTCATCTCCTCGGCCAATTTCGGGTTTAGATCCCTCCTGACTCCGCCTATCGTGTTATACTCCGCCATAACCCTGTTTCCGGTTAACTTCTCGGTTAAGTCTAGAACTATCTCTCGGTCACGCCATATATACTGGAATAGGGACTCAAAGCCCATCTCCAAGCCGGTAACGCCGAGGAGGAGGAGGTGGCTGTGTATCCTATTCAACTCGTGGACTATCGTCCTGAGGTATCTGCCTCTAGGCGGGACATCTATCCCGCCGAGAGCCTCGACGCCTTCACAGAAGCATGTTGTGTGAGCCACGTTGCATATGCCGCATATTCTCTCAACCAAGTGGACATCCTGGAAGAACATCAACTGTTCAGCTGCCTTCTCTATACCCCTATGGGCATAGCCGAGCCTAGGTTCAACATCGACTACAACCTCCCCGTCAACCTTAAAGAGGAACCTCTCGGGTTCGTGGAGGGCTGGGTGTTGGGGTCCAACAACCACGTTTATGACGGTTCCCTCCCCGGTTGAACTCCTTAGGTTCTCACCCTTAAGAAGCCGCCTGCCCGTGGCTGTTGATTCTTCTAGGGATTTGGGCTTCCATTCCTTCCTAAGCGGGTACTCACCCTCAGGCCAGTCCTCCGGTAGTAGCAGCCTCCTTAGGTCTGGGTGGTTTATGAATCTGACTCCAAGTAGGTCGAAGACCTCCCTCTCGTATAGGGCTGCACCGGGTATGATGTCTGTTATGGTATCTATCTCCGGTTTTAGCTTCGGCACCTTTGTTCTGATGGTTACCTCCGCTCTGCCGCACCAGAGGTGGTAGTTCAGCTCGATGTAGTCGCCCAAATCGACACCGGTTATCGTCGAGATTATCGTCGTCGGGTAGGCCTCGAGGAGCGTCGAGATGGCATCCCTATGAAGGCCCGGTTTGAGTGATATGTATACTCTCCTCTCAGTTGGAACCTCAGCCTCCAACACCTTGCCTCCAAGCTTATCCCTGATTAAGCCGATAACCTCATCCTCGAAGTCCATCTCTCAGCCTCCCACCTTCTCGATCTTCCCCAGCAACTTCATGATCCCGTATAGTATGGCCTCAGGCTTCGGCGGACACCCGGGGACATAAACATCGACGGGGATAACCTTATCAACGCCCTTAAGGACGTTGTAGCACTTCTTGAAGACTCCCCCTGAACATGCACATGTGCCGACAGCTATCACAAACTTCGGCTCCGGCATCTGCTTGTAGATCCTCTTAAGCCTCGGAGCGGCCTGCCTGGTTACGGGTCCAGTTGCGACGAGTATATCGGCGTGTCTTGGGGTTGCCTTGTGGAGAACCCCGAACCTTTCAAGGTCGTATCTAGGTGTTAGGAGGGCTAAAACCTCTATGTCGCATGCGTTACACGCTCCGCTATTGAAGTGCAGTATCCAGGGGGATTTCAACCTCGCCCATCTTATCGGGCTCCATCTTTGCGTTTTAGTCACCACCCGTTGCTAGTAGTATAGTGGCTGCCAGTAGGGTTGAGATGTAGACCAGTAGGAGAGGTAGGCTTATCGGAGTTGGTGTTAGGGCTGCGAAGGCTAGTAGTAGAACCGAGGAGTCGAGGATTATGAAGTATACGAGGTACTTGTATAATGTTATGTCTATTACAAATCTTCCAGAACGAACCCTCTCCCCACAAGCGTACATGGAGACCTTATCTCGATTCCTCGGAGGTTTGGGAGCCAGCAGCCTAGCGAGTAGATAGATTAGTATCGATGATGCTAGGATGACCGCGAAGGCTGTCGCCGACTCGATTAACGTCCATGTACGCCTCCATCCGCTGGTTATCGGGTTCTATAACATAATCAGATGTGAGATTTAAAGTTTGCTTATGGGTTTGTGGTTAAACCCAGCCTCCTGAGGGTCTCCTCGCTGGGCTTACCATCCTCATCCCAACCCCTAAACCGGTAGTACTCCTCCAACATCTCATCCAACTTAACGGTTCTACCCTTCGCCCCTCCATTTGGTAGAGGCTCCTTCCTGAATCTATCCGGAAGTGTGTCATCCTTGCGGGTTATTCCACACCTTACGTTGAAGAGCCTCTTTATGTTGAATATCCTCTCCCCAGCCTCTATCATCTCCGGAACCCTCATCGTGAAGCCGGTAACCATCGTGTAGAAGCCGGCTAGGTGTCCAGGTGAGACCGCTAGGAACTTGCACGTTATCGTTGAGTCTAGGACCTCATGCCAGTTCTGCATCAGGGCAACTATCCTACCCTTACCCCTAGTCTCGAACCTGTCAACCCTCTCGTATATCTTCAGGTCTGTCATCCTCTCCCCCTGCTCAATCCTGATCACGAAACCGTTCATGTGGCAGGCTCCCCTATTCGATGTTGCGTATTGGAGGCCCATCCCATGGAAGGCCCTTGGATCGTGCATCGGTATCTCCAAGCCCTTGACGTGCATCGCGTACTTCTCGGCTCCACGCCCTATCCTCTCGGCGGCCCTCCTAACGCCCTCCGCAAGTATATCGCCGAAGCCCTCCCTCCTCCCTATCATCTCGGTAAGCCTCAATATGGAATCAGCATCGCCCCACCTCAGATCCAATC
Organism: uncultured Candidatus Bathyarchaeia archaeon; assembly: GCA_964499825.1. GTDB lineage: Archaea > Thermoproteota > Bathyarchaeia > Bathyarchaeales > B26-1 > B17-G17. The sequence goes on along the minus strand of CAZCOP010000001.1, from coordinate 30,560 downwards.
CTCCCGTTGTTTTCTCGTCTATTATCCCCCTCTCGTAGCACTCCATCGCGAAGGCTATGCTCACACCCGTCGAGATCGTGTCCATCCCGTAGTGGTTGCATATCTGGTTGGCCTTGGCTATGGCCTCTATATCGTCGTTTAGGAGTAGGGCGCCAAAGGATGCGACCGTCTCATACTCGGGACCCCTACCCTCAACGCCTGCGTAAGGTCCGGCCTCAACCTTCACGATCCTCCAACAGCCTATCGGGCAGCCGAGGCATGCACGTTGCCCCTTAACTATGGCCTCAGCCATCGCGTGGCCGTCTATCTTTCGGATTCCATCCCATGAGCCCATAGTGAAGTGCTTTATCGGGACATCCCCATACTCGTAGAAGGACGCCATCTCCCCGTTGGTTCCGTAGGCTGAGTGTATCTGGGTCGTTGGGAAGGACATCAGGACTGGGTAGAGCCTCCTTATGAAGCTCCTCAATCTGTTTGGGTCGGCGACTCTAACGTGGCTTGAACCCAAGACCGCGACCGCCTTAAGCCTCTTGGAGCCCATAACTGCGCCCATACCGCAACGCCCAGCAGCCCTCCCCTCATCGTTCAGTATCGATGCGAAGCGGACGAGCTTCTCACCGGCGGGCCCTATAGATGCAACCTTAACCCTCCCATCAAGCTCCTTCTTGAGCGCGTTCTCGGTCTCTATACAACCCAAACCCCACAGGTGGTCAGCGTCAACCACCTCAACGTCGTTATCGAAGACCTTGATGTAGACGGGTTTCTCAGCCCTCCCGACGATGATTATCCCATCGTAACCGGCCGCCTTCAACTCAGGACCCCAGAAACCCGACGCGTGGGCTTCACCCCAAGCTCCGGTTAGGGGGGACCTAGCGCAGACCGCATACCTAGCTGAGCATGGAACCATGGTTCCCTCAAGCGGCCCGGTCATGAATACTAGGAGGTTATCTGGGTTGTATGGTGATACCTCTGGGCCTACTTCGTCGTGGATTATCTTTGCGGCTAGCCCAACCCCGCCTATAAACCTTACGGCGTCCTCCTTCCTCAACTCCTGGGTCTTCACCGTCCCCCTCGAGAGGTCTATCCGCAGTATCTTACCCGTGTATCCGTGCCACTCGTCCGGCATACCCCTCCAGCTCCAGTTATACGCCGTATAGCTTCATTATGAGCTCCCTATCCTTCTCAGGTATCAGCGGGGGCTTCCCGAAGTGTTGGGCAACCCACTGGGTCATGGCTACCTCCTCCAATGTCTCAACTATGGTCTCAGCCTCAACGAGGTTGAAGCCGACGCCGACAACCCCGTGGTTCTGGAGTATAAGGGCCCTAACGCCGAGTATATGTTCAGCTACGGCTTTGGCTAGGTCCTCGGTTCCAGGGTAGAAGAAGGGGACGATTGGGACCCTTCTGAGGGTTACAACGGCCTCTATGGTGATGGGTTGGATCTCCACGCCGGCGAGGGCTAACCCAGTCGCAACAGGGTTATGGGCGTGGACTATGGCGTTAACGTCGAGCCTCTTCTCGTATATTGCCCTATGCATAGGGGTTTCAACCGATGGCTTCATGTATCCCTCAACAACTTCACCCTTAAGGTTCACCTTGACCAGATCGTCCGGTGAGAGTTCACCCTTGAAGATCCCGCTTGGGGTTATCCAGAACTCCCTTGAACCCGGCATCCTAGCGCTCACATTCCCCCCTGTCGCTGATATCAACCCTCTACGGTATAGGGCTGACATAACCCTGCAAATCTCCTGCTTGATCTCCTCCTCGCTAAAGAGTTCCCCGCTCAAGACCAAAACCTCCAAAGATTAATCAATCTATGAGGATTTAAATTAACCGTCTGAGAGTTGCGGGGAAAGCCATGCTTTTACTTCCTAGAAGTATTAGATGTTAGGCTTAGGGACCTATTTTGTGCGGACTGGCTTGGGAAGGAAGGAGTTCTGACGCCGTGTCCAACACTGACAGGGCAAGGCTTTCATCAAACCCAAAGGTGACGCGGATGATTACAGGCTCCATAGAAGCTGAGGCTGGGATGAAGGCTGGTGAATTCTATGGCCTAACCTTAATGGGCGCCGAGGCCTTACTGAGAAACCCGGGGGGAGCAATGATAGAAGAAGAGACGTATACGTTAACTGGACGTAAATTTCTAGGCTTAACGATCAAAGACTTTATAATAGATGAGGAACGAATAATGATCACCTCGGTGAGAGGTTATGGCTAAAGCTAAAGGTAGGTTATGGATAAGCAGGGACTACCTTAGATGCACCGGATGTAGGAGGTGCGAGATAGCCTGCACCCTACACCATGAAGGCGCCATCTGGCCTGAAGCCTCGAGGGTCAGGGTTTTCATGTTAATACCCGGGGTTGAGATACCGCACCTCTGCGTTCAGTGCACCGACTATCCCTGTGTAGAGGCTTGCCCCCTCGATGCCCTGTCAGTTGATGAGGAGACATCAGCCGTCCTGGTTGATAGGGATAAGTGCACGGGCTGTGGCGTCTGCATAGAGGCCTGCCCCGGGAATATACCCCACATCCACCCAAGGGATAACTACGTTCTAATCTGTGACCTATGCGGGGGTGACCCGGAATGCGTGAAAGTGTGTACCGAGGCTGGTTATGACGCCCTAAGACTCGTTAAGGAGGGACCTTCAATCTCCCACAACCTCTTCGCCAAGACCCCTGAAGAATTAACCCGTGATGTGGCTGAGAACCTTTATGGCGAGAAGGCTGAGGAGTTGATGTAGCATGGTTGGTGGATACGCAGGTAAGATACTTGATATAGACCTAAGCGACGGGGAGGTAGGGGAGTTAAGGATCCCCGAGGATGTTCTACGCCAATACTTGGGTGGTAGGGGCTTAGGGACGAGGATACTCTGGGACCGCCTTGGTGATAGGTGGGAGGAGGTGGACCCGCTAGGCCCTGAGAACCTACTCCTAATCCTGACGGGTCCGTTAACCGGATACTTCCACGGAGCAAGGATATGCATAACCGGAAAGTCGCCCCAGAATAACGGGATCATAGGCTCCACAGTGAGCGGAGAGTTCCCGATAGAGCTTAAGTGCGCTGGCTGGGACGGCGTGATCATATCGGGTAGGGCTGAGAAGCCGGTCTACATACTGATCGACAACGAGAACGTTGAGATAAAGAACGCCAGACACTTATGGGGTAAGGACTCAAAGACAACGCTAAGGACGATAACAAAGGAGGTCAGAGAGGAGTTGAACAAGCGGTACGCTAAGATCGGGGTGCAGAGGGAGCCAGCGGTCCTCTACATAGGCCCAGCTGGCGAGAATAAGGTGAGGGTTGCAGCGGTCGAACAGAAGTGGACCCACGCAGCCGGATACGGAGGCTACGGAGCGGTCATGGGTTCTAAGAACCTAAAGGCAGTGGTCGCGAAGGGGAACGGTCCCCTCCCCCAAGTGGCAGACATGGATGAAGTTAAGAGGCTCATCCAAGAGTATGAGAGAGCCGTCCTAGACCCCTCGAGGGACAGGATACGGAGGTGGGGAACCGGATACTCTGGATACGAGGTTGGAGCTGTGAGAAGCTCGGAGCCGGTCAGGAACTGGCAGGAGGAATGGCACGACGAGAAGAGCATAGGCGGAGACCACTTCGACTTAAGGTACTGGGTCAAACGATACTGGGGAGACTACGGATGCGCAGTGACGTGCATGAAGCTCGCGGTGATAAAGGCGGGTCCCTACAAGGGTGCGATAACGGATAACCCAGACTACGAGTTGGAGGCCTACCTGGGGCCAAACCTAGGAGTATTCGACGCTGGAGGGATAGTATACCTAAGCTCGCTCATCGAGGACCTAGGCTTCTCAGGGATAAATGTAGGTAACGTCCTAGCCTTCGCAACCGAGCTATACCAGAGGGGGATACTAACAAAAGAAGACTTGGACGGCCTAGAACTCAGGTGGGGCGATGTGGAGGCCCTAGCCGAGCTGGCGAGGAGGATAGCGACGAGGAGGGGCAAGTACTTCGATATACTGGCTGAGGGAACCTACAGGGCGGCCTTGAAGATCTCAGAGCTGAAAGGCGTAGACGCCCTAAAGTACGCGGTCCAGGTTAAGGGGGTTGAGGTTGGAGCCCACGGAGTCAGGAGCGGGGAGGACTACACACACGACATATGCTATGCCTGCTCAGTTCAGGGTGGAGACCACACATCAACCGTAAGCGATGCCTACAGGGATATGTCCATAGTCTTCGCAGACTCAGCTGTGATATGCGCAATCATAACTTGGGGAGGAAGCTTGAAGGGGTTAGAATGGAGGTTCCTGAGGGCGGTGACGGGATGGGACATAACCGAGGAGGAGTGGAACCGGACGCTGGGCCACAGGATAATCCACATCCAGAGGGCCGCAGAGCTGCTCGGCGGACCCGACGTTAGGTGGAGGCCGCCAAGGGACGACGACAACCCGCCAAGGTTCTATGAGCCGTTGCCATCCGGCCCCCACAAGGGCTCAGCCTTAGATAGGGAGGAGATAGAGCGGAGGAGGAGGGAATACTACGAGGCCATAGGCTGGGATGAGAGGGGTATACCGAAATCAAGTGTACTAAGGAGGCTTGGACTGCATGATGTGGATGAGGCCCTAGAGAAGGTCCGAAGGGAGATTTAACCTTCCAATTTTTTATTAAATAGCCGGTTGGTAGTTATTCTAAGGAGGGAGGGCGCCCTAGGGGTGAGGGTTAAGGTTAGAGCGTACGGATTCGTCAGACGGGCCATCGGAGACAGAATAACTGTGGAGCTGGAATGTAAAGCGAAGGTCAAAGACTTAATCTCCAAGTTGATGAGTATAGCTGAAAGGGCTCGGAGGAAGCTCCCAGACCCATCAAAGACGGATGACGAATCCCTGATCATACTCCTGAACGGGAGGAACATCCATTCCCTAAAGGGCTTCGAGACAGAACTAAAGGAGGGGGACATCCTAATATTCATGCCAATGCCGGTTGGAGGGTGAAGACGAGGCTCTGAGGAGGGCGGAAAGAGGAGGGAAACGTGGAGTTGAAGACGTTGCTCTTGGCGAACGGCGACGTTCCGTTCTTCGATAGGGAAACCCAGGTCCGAGGGCGAGCATTGAATGGGTCGAGGAGGCTTGCGTCACGGCGTGTAGGAGGGCGGTTTAGGCCGGGCTGACCTGCATTCATTGGATAATAACCTCACCAGAGGAGTTTATGTTATACGCACAACGGAGGCTGGACGGCCTCGTGATGAAGGCTCGTAGGGCTGGATTACAGGTTGCTATTCATGCGATGGGGGGATAGGGCCTCCACAATTCTTGATTAGATGAGAAAGCCCATTATTATTAGGAGTATCCCTATCAGGAATGCGACCGTCCCGCCGATTATGAGGTTCCGCCTCTTCTTGTGCAGGCTCGAGATGTATTCACGCTCCGACTTGTAGCTTATTATGAAGAAACCCTCCTCCCTAGGCCTCTGGACTGCCAGTTCACCCCTCTCATCGGACGCCCAGCCTAGGATGAAGGCCGGCCTATCGACCGGTATTATACTCTCGGTTGACCTGTAGCCTATTGTCCTCCTACCCTCTAATGGTGCCGGTATAACTATCGAGATGGATCCTATTGTTATCCTCCCGGCGTGGATGCTCTCGGCGGGTTCGAACTTCTCGTAGACCTTCTGGGCGTCGAACTCGGCTCCATCCGGGTATATGTGGATCCTACCCGTGTGGTTTCTGAGCCAGAAGTCTACTGAACGGATGTTCTCAGCCACCACATCTGAGCCTCTATGGGTCACAGTCTCGTAGTATACGTTCCCGTGCTTGTCCCTCCTCCTCTCAGTTCTCTCCTCCTCCCACTCCCTCTCCACCCTCATCTTGTAGTATACGCATCTCTTCTTCGCCAGTTCGGATGTTAAGGGTTTATCACACTCGACTGTTCCATACAGCTTACACTTCACCCCGAAGTAACCCTTTCCGGCCTCCTCCGTAACCCTTGAGTATAGCTCCTCCAGTTCTGATACCGTTGAGGCCTCAACTGATAGTATCGCCCTTATCTTCTCTTCGGTCCTCCTCGATACGTAGAATAGTATCACCCCTACCATCATCGAGACTAAGCCCATCAGTAGGGGGATTAACTCCATGGTTTAGGCTTCCTATTCAAGGTCCGGGAATAATCCCTCGCCCCTGAATATCTCTTTGGCCTCGTCTAGGGTTATATCTGGCGGCGGGATTATGATGTCGGACTCAACTATCCTGCTTGGATCTATTGGATGTCCCTTCTCCATTATGAGGTCTACGAGCTTCTTGAGCTCCTCCTTGAAGGCTTCCTCATCCTCCTTGGCGACGAGCTCGACTAGTCTATTATCGATTGCGTTCAGCTCGTCGTAGTATCTGCTCTCAAGCTCGAATTGGCCCTCACCTATTATGCGGACTATCATCCCGAGACCTCCCTCTTTATGGCTTCAAGCTCCTCCTCAACCTTAGCCTCCTCGGTTATCTTCTCCAGCTCCCTCGTTATCTCATCCTTCCCAGCCGTTAGGACATCAGTTAATGTTCCCTTCTCAACCAGTTCCTCAAGGGCTAGAGCCCTAGCCTTCATCTCCTCGGTCTTATCCTCAGCCCTACGTATGGTCATCCCGACGTCCTCCATCTCCTCAGATATTCCGGTCACGGCCTCGGTTATCTTAACCTGGGCTTCAGCCGCTGTGTATTGGGCCTTTATAACCTCCTTGTAGGCCCTGAAGGACTCTATCTTTGCGGCCAGCCTCTTCTCGGCGGCCTCCAGACGCCCCTGCTCCCTCGCCAAGGAGTCTATCTGCTTCTCCAGTAGGGAGATCTCAGACAGTGTTCTGTACTTCCTCTGTAGGGCTATCTTTGCGAGGTCTTCCCTTCCGAGTTTGACAGCTTCCCTAGCCTGTTCATCAAGCCTCTCCACGTTTCCCCTCAATTTCTCTAGTTGCATCTCAAGCCTCTTCTTTGCGGTTACCACTGAGGCTATGTTCCGCCTGACCTTATTCAGGAGTTCAACCTGTTTGTTGTAGGAGTAGTCTAGGGTCTCCCTAGGATCTTCGAACCGATCGAGAAAACGGCTTATTTTAGCCTTAATTATTGTGCTTGTTCTACTTAACAAACCCATTATCCATTCTTCCTTTAAATTCAACCTCTTTTTATAACACCAAAACTTATAAAATTATCGATGCCGTGAGGCTTAAGCCCCCTTATAATCTCTCACTGTATTCGTCGAGTGTAGGACCATCATGCTCAACACTGTGGACATCTTCAACATCAAAGATAATAACGGTTTAACCTGATTTAAAATGGAAACTGGCTGAGGATGGCTTGGAACCAAAACTAATAATATTTAGAGTCGACAGATTTAGGTTGGGGATTGTTATGCCTAAAGTTTTGATAGTTGCCGGAGACGCAGTTGAGGCTCAGGAGATATTCTACCCGTACTGGAGGCTTAAGGAGGCTGGGGTTGAGGTTACGGTTGCAGCCCCATCCAAAAAGGTCCTATTTACGGTGGTTCACGACTTCGAGCCCGGATGGGAAACGTACACTGAGAAGCCCGGTTATAGGTTCGGCTGGGTCGACGCCGCATATAAGGATGTAAAACCAGAAGATTTCGACGGCCTCATAATACCTGGCGGCAGAGCTCCAGAGTATATGCGAACCCACAAGGAGCTGGAGGCGATAGTTAAGCACTTCTTCGAGGCGAATAAGCCCGTTGCAGCCATATGCCATGGACCCCTAATTATAGCTGGCTATGGCCTTGCTAAGGGTAGGAGGATGACCTGCTACATGGCCGTTGCGCCAGACCTCAAGCAGGCTGGGGCTGAATACGTTGATGAGGAGGTCGTTGTCGACGGAAACCTCGTGACGAGCAGGGCCTGGCCCGACCTACCAGCCTTCATGAGGGAGTTCCTCAAACTACTGGGAGTGTAACTTGAAAACCATAAACTCTCCACCCTCCTTTATTTTTATGTTCAAACATTGATGTCTGCGGGTGGTCCTTTATGGTTAGGAGGCGTAAGACTTGGCGTGAGAAACTGGAGGGGGTTAAGGAGCCCAGGATAGTTGACGACCCTAGGGGGCGGGGTAGGATGCTAATCCCGAGACCCCTAGACATAGAAAACCTAATAAGAGGAGTCCCATGTGGAGGCTTGGTGACGGTAAACCAGATCAGGGAGAACCTAGCTAGAAGATTCGGCGTCGACTTAACCTGTCCATTAGTAACGGGTTTGTTCATACGTATAATAGCCGAGGCGGCTGAGGAAGATAGGAGGGGAGGGAGGACCGATATAACGCCGTACTGGAGGGTGATAAAGGTGGATGGAAGCCTGAACCCAAAGTTCCCCGGGGGGTGTTGAGGCTCAGGCTGAGAGGCTGAGGGCTGAGGGACACAGAATTATCAAGGGTAAAGGTGGGAAGCTCTTTGTTAAGGACTTCGAGACCCACCTTGTTAAGTTACCTTAAATAATCAAGGACTGTTCAAGGTTCTGGTTGAAGGCTACGAACCCTCCTTCTCGAGCAGGGCCTTTATTATCTCCTCAGCCAGGGCATGCATAGCTGAGAGACCCCTCGCCGTTATCATATTCCCATCCCGTATGACGCTCTTCCCCGTGTCAACAACGGCCCCGTGAGCCTTTAGGTCGTTTATCATCTCCTGGTCGTTCCAGCACGTTACCCTCTTACCCCTCACGAGGTCGGCCTCGGCCAAGACCCATGGGCCATGGCATATGGCTGCGATTATCTTCCCCTCCCTGTAGGCTTCAGTGAGTATGTTGTAGACCTTCAGGTTATCTGGGTTTGTGATTATACTGTACGGTCCATTCCCTCCTGGTATGTATATCACATCGTAGAGCGAGACGTTCACCTCGTCGAAGGTTACATCCGGCTTGCAGCTTCCACCGCTCCCGGAGACTCTTTCTTTCGTGAAGCTAGCTGTCGTTATGGTTGCGCCCTCCATGCTTAGGATCCGGGTCACCCCGGCGTACTCGTGGTAGCTGAAGCCTTCAGCCACTATAACGAGGACCTTCACCCCCTCTATCCTCTTCGGCTGGGGGATTAGGAAGTAGACCGCCAGACCTATCGCTACGAGGGCTACGAGGGCCATAGCAACCATATGCAGCCTACTTATGCGAATTAACTCTAACCACCCCACCCTCACTTAAATCCAAGAAAAATTTAAGTTATTCTGTACTCAAACGGCGGAGGTCATCCACCAAACACGCAGGTTCCAGTTTCAAAAGGTTAATTAACTCCTTGAAAAATTTAATAGGAAAGAGGTAGAGGGTTCAGCTTGGGCTTACAGTGGCACGCCGAAGAGGTTGAGAAGGTTCTAGATGCTCTAGGAACAACCCCGGATGGGTTGAGCAGTGAGGAGGCTGAACGTAGGCTAGAGGAGTATGGACCTAACAAGCTCGTCGAGAGGGAGGGTGTAAACCCCTTCATCATATTCCTTGGACAGTTTAAGGATGTCTTCGTCCTGATGCTCATCGCAGCGATAGTGATCTCACTGCTCACAGTATTCATGGAGACATCCACCCCAACCCTGGAGGACTACGCGGACTCGATAACGATAGGTGCAATCGTGATCCTAAACTCGATAGTTGGTTTCGTCCAGGAGTACAGATCAGAGAAGGCCATGGAGGCCTTGAAGAGGTTAACTGCACCCCAAGCCAGGGTCTTAAGGGATGGTAGGGAGGTTATAATACCAGCCGAGATGGTTGTCCCAGGTGACGTGGTACTCCTCGAGTCTGGAGACCGCATCCCAGCCGATGGGAGATTGATTGAGGCCATAGAGTTAAGGACTAATGAGGCTGTCCTAACGGGTGAGTCCACACCGGTCGAGAAGATGACGGACCTTGTTAGGGAGGACGCTCCGGTCAGCGATAGGCGGAACATGGTCTTCATGGGAACCCACGTGATCTTCGGGCGTGGGAGGGCGGTGATAACCGCGACCGGCATGAATACGGAGTTCGGTAAGATAGCTGGCATGATACAGGAGACCGAGGAGAAGACCCCGCCGTTGAAGGCTAAACTGAACAGGTTCGCAAAGAAGCTGTCCATATTTATAGTCTTAGTATGCGCCTTGATCTTCATCCTCGAGATGGTGAGGGAGCCGACAGCCGGGGCGAACCTGCTGAAGTTCTTCATGACCGCCGTAGCCCTCGCAGTCTCAGCGGTTCCGGAGGGCCTACCAGCCATCGTCACGATATGCCTAGCCCTAGGTGCGAGGGAACTCGCCAAACGCAACGCCGTTATAAGGAAGCTCGCGGCGGCTGAGACTCTAGGCTCTACAACTGTGATATGCTCAGACAAGACCGGAACCCTAACTAAGGGCGAGATGACCGTCAGGAGGATATACTACAACGGGCGGGTTGTGGAGGTTACAGGTTCAGGCTACGAGCCTAAGGGGGAGTTCATACAGGGCTCCGAGAAGGTCAACCCGGAAAATGACGACTCCCTAGGCCTACTCCTCAGGATCGGGGCCCTATGCAACAACTCACGCCTAGACAGGGACGAGAATGGGTGGCGGATAATCGGAGACACAACTGAGGGAGCCCTCGTCGTAGCGGCCCATAAAGCCGGCCTGGTACAGGAGGAGCTGGAGAAGGTCTACCCGAGGGTTGGGGAGATACCCTTCAGCTCAGAGAGGAAGAGGATGACAACCATACATAAACTCCCGAATGGTGAGGTTCATGCATACGTCAAAGGAGCCCCAGAGATAATCCTGGAAAGGTGCAGGTGGATACTTAAGGACGGGGAGGAGAGGAGGCTAACCAGAGAGGAAAAACGTAGGGTCCTGAGGGTCAACGAGGAGTTCGCAAACGACGCCCTAAGGGTTCTGGGCATGGCCTACCGGAGGCTGGAGGGCTTCTCCGAGGGGAAGGTGAAGGAGGACTACGTCGAGAGGGACCTAGTCTTCGTCGGCTTGATGGGGATGATAGACCCCCCAAGGGATGAGGTTAAAGAAGCAATAAAGCTCTGCAAGAGGGCCGGTATAAAACCAGTCATGATAACTGGGGACCATAAGCTGACAGCGGTGGCTGTTGCTAGGGAGATAGGTATACTGGAGAATGGAGGCCTAGTGCTGACTGGCGAGGAGCTCGACAGGATACCAGACGATGAGTTTGAGAGGATAGTCGAGGACGTGAAGGTCTACGCGAGGGTCTCACCGGAGCATAAACTCCGCATAGTGAAGGCCTTGAAGAGGAAGGGCCACATAGTAGCCATGACCGGCGACGGAGTCAACGATGCGCCAGCCCTTAAGATCGCCGATATAGGGGTTGCGATGGGGATAACGGGGACCGACGTGACTAAGGAGTCCTCAGACATGATACTGATGGATGACAACTTCGCAACGATAGTGAACGCAGTAAAGCATGGGAGGATAATCTACGACAACATAAGGAAGTTCGCCTTCTTCCTGATGAGGTGCAACTTCGACGAGCTGGCGGTTATCGGAACCTTCGCCTTGCTGGGGATGCCCCTACCGCTAACGGCAGCCATGATACTGTGGATAAATCTAGTAACCGATGGGGGACCAGCCACCGCCCTGAGCATGGATCCACCGCTCGAGGATGTCATGGCCCGCCCGCCAAGGGATCCCAAGCAGGGCGTCCTATACGGCCGAGTCCTTCAGATAATAATATCCTTCATCTGCCAGTACGTCGGGACAACGGTTATCTTCCTCCTCGTCTACGAGTACGGCCTCTTCACAGCCGGTATGAGCGAGCCTGAGAGGTTAATGAAGGCCCAGACCATGTGCTTCGTCCAGGCGACGTTGAGGGAGCTAGTCATAGTGTGGAACTGCCGTTCAGAGACGAAGTCAGCCTTCAAGTTGAGCTGGACATCGAATAAGTTCCTGCTCATAGCCGAGATAATCTCACTAATATCGACTGTTCTTATACTTTATGTGCCGATACTCCAGGTGATGTTCGGAACGGTTCCGCTGGGGGTTATGGAGTGGCTCCTAGTAGGCTCGATAGCGACCTCAGGGCTACTATTGATGCCTGAGTACCTATACGAGAGGAAGGTTCTCAAGTGGAGGTAAGGGGTGGAAACTGCAAAGCCTAAGCATCAGCTTCTAAAATTAAGGGTTAAAGCCGTGGAGCCGATGGTAGGTTTGTATAGACCTATGGACTTAATTCATGCGGGGGAAGGTAAACTAGGTATCCAAAAAGGATGAAACCTTAAACCATCGGGAGGCGATGTCAAACCGTGAGGTACCGTTAAATACAAGTGTTCGGCTTATTATCCGCTGGTGATCGTGGTGGTTAGGCTCAGCGTTAACGTTGATCATGTTGCCACCCTCCGTGAGGCTAGGGGAGGGGTCGAACCCGACCCGGTTGCGGCGGCAGTCATCTGTGAACTCGCCGGGGCAGATGGGATAACCGTCCACCTTAGGGGTGATAGGCGGCACATAAAGGAGAGGGATGTCCACCTCCTCAGGAGTATCGTGAAGACCGAGTTGAACCTCGAGATGGCCATTACTGAGGAGATGGTGAACTTCGCCCTAGAGGTGAAGCCTGACCAGTGCACCCTAGTACCCGAGAGGCCGGGGGAGAGGACGACGGAGGGAGGGCTGGACGTAATTAAGAATATGGAGGCCGTTAAGGAGGCTGTGAAGAGGCTGCGTGAAGCCGGGATCAGGGTCAGCATCTTTGTCGAGCCGGATGATGAACAGATTAGGGCCGCTAAGGAGGCTGGAGCCGACAGGGTGGAGCTGAACACGAGGGCGTACTCGGAGGCATCAACCCCTGAGGAGAGGGAGAGGGAGCTGGAGAGGCTCAACCACGCCGCCCATGTGGCGGGGGAGCTGGGCCTTGGGGTCAACGCGGGGCACGGTTTGAACGTCCGCAACCTTGGTCCAGTCGCTGAGCTCCCCAACCTCCTTGAGGTTAGTATAGGGCACAGCATAATCTCGAGGGCTGTCTTCTTGGGTTTGGAGGGGGCTGTAAAGGAGATTCTGGAGGTGTTGAGGAGAAAAACCGGTCAATAATAGACCTTTACGCGGCCCTCACCAAGCCTCTCCTTTAGGGCTTCCGCCACGATCGAGAGTTTCTCCTCCGATGCCTTAAAGACAGAGCTTTCTGATGGGGGCCTATCTATCGTGTATACCTGGACTAGCTTTGGGTTTACATCCGAGAGGAGCTCAGCCATCCTAGAGGCTTCCTCAGGTCCGTAATTCCTCAACCCCTCATCTGTTGAGTCTATAACCATAACCTGCACGATGAGCCTATCCCCAATCAGCTTCTTCAAAGTTGTGAGGTGCTTAATTATGTCCATAACCTCCATATCAACGACGGGTCTATTTATCCTGAGGAACCTCTCCTGATCCGCCGTGTCAAGCTTGGCCACGACAAGATCGAACTCGGCTAGTCCCTCCCTGACCACCTCGCATCCCAGGAGGGAGGAGTTTGTCAGTATTATTATCGGAACGTCTAACCCGAATTCCCCTAAGACCTCCCTCACACGCCTGACGGATTCACCAAGCTCAGGATTTAGGGTTGGCTCCCCATTCCCTGAGAATGCTACGACGTTTATCTCATCAAGGTTTAAACCTGAACTCTTCAACTTACACCTAAGTGAATCGGCTATCCGGTTTGGGGTTGGGTAATCCTTCAACCCGCCTGGGTCTACAAGTGGGTTGTCAGTCCTACCGAGCTGACAGTATACACAGTCGAAGGAGCAAGTCTTCCTCATGAGGGGGAGCGGGTTTATCCCAAGTGATAGACCGAACCTCCTGGACCTAACAGGTCCATAGACGACCCTCCCCATCTCAAGGTGTAGTCTCTTCTCTCTAATTGACATAGCTCCAAGGTCTTTATGGTTAGGTCTGAGATAAAGATTTCCTACAAAAAGGAGGGTGAGTGCATGGAGGCTGGTGGACGTAATAAACTAACTCGTCTTTGCTATCAACATAATTATTCCAAGGATTATCAGGGCTATCCCGGCTATTATGAATACGCCGGCTGATACTCCAGCGGCCTCGATGTTCTCGTACGTGTAATAGGAGAGGAGAACACCTATTATCAAGATGATTATACCCATCAACTTTTCGGCCAGTATCAGACCCGTCGGCGTATCCTCACTCAACCAACCAGCCCCCTAACGAGGAATTATCTAGGCACCCAGCTCGCTCAACCTCTCCGGCAGGTACTTATCAACTATGTGGGTGAGCCCATACCTCGAGAAGGCCTCAAGCTCACACTTCTTCTTTATCTTCATGAAGTTCGCTATCTCCCTCTGCCATATGCCACCCTTATACCTCGGGTCCTTACTGAGTTCACTCAACCTCTTTATGTCCAGCGGGCTCAGCTTCTCGCTCGGCAGCTTGTAGTTGACTATATCCGACGCCCAGACCCCCGCCCACTCGGCATCTGGGGTCGTCAACTCCCTTAGATGGGCCGCATTCGCCGAGCCTGAGATTATGACCATGGCTATATGCATACCCCACGGGTCCGCATCGGTGAATATGTAGACTGGGAGCCCAAGCTCACTGTTCAGCCTCCTTATGAAGTATCTGGTTGAACGTGGCGCTTGGCCTGAGGTGTAGATCAGTATGGCGTTGAACTTCTTGTAAACCTGTTCTTCTATGAACCTTGTGAACATGGCGCCCTTCTCGATGACTATGACCTTATCGGCCGTCGTCTTCACGAACTTGGCGTTTGTTAGGGCTGGGCCTATCATCATACCATCCGGATGTGATGTCAGGTTTAACCGTCTATTCTCGTATCCCGGAACAGTATACCGGATGGTTAGGTCGCCGAACACCGCTGAACGCTCCTCAGGGAAGACGTTGAAGTCCTCACGTGGGTAACCTATCACCGTCTCTAGGTCGGTGATTATGTTATCCGACTCCGACTGGTTGTCGAAGGCTATATCGTAGGCCTGCGCCGAGTAGTAGACATCCCTCAGGGTGCTCGTCTTCCTCTGCCTTATCAGTTCACGGACGAAGTAGGCGGTCCAGACCATCTGTGTGAAGGGACGTAGGTGGCTGACAACCCTGGCGCTCCTCTTAATAGTCTTCTCGCCGAGGGCGTACTGCCTAAGCTCGGGGCTATAGAATATGTTGCTCGTCGACCTGCTCTTCATCTCTATCCAGGGAAACTCGCCGTTCTCTATCTGCTCGCATACTCTCCTACCTATCTCCTCCAAGCTCTTAACGACCAGTTCCTTCCGGTCTAAACTCTTAACCTTCGGGCTCAATTTACTCATAACCCCTCTCTTCTTCTACTGATCATTATCCACTCAGATTACCTCAACCCCTCTATGGAGGCCTCTATTATTCCCTCCTTATTCATCGACGCCGACTTGGCCTGTACCTTGACTAGGCTTACACCCTCCTTCAACATCTCATAAAGCTCCGACCCGGCGCTCAGGATCACCTCTGGTATGAGTTCCCTCCATTTTTTACCCGTGAAGCCCAGAATCCTAACATTCACCGAGTTTTCACTGTGCTTATTCTTGACGTAGACCAGTATCGTCCTGTACGGCTTAGCATCGAAGACCTCGCTGTCAACGTACTCATTCGTCGTCACGTAGTCCGAGAAGACCATCTGCCTCTTATAGAGCTTATTTACGTCAGGCATCCTCTCAGAGCTCGCCAGCTCAGCCGAGAACCTCGCGATCTTCGGTAGATACCTTGAGAAGATGCTCAGCCTCCTCCTCTGCTTCTCCACATACTCCCTACGTGACAGGTACCGCTTTAGTTGACGGGCCACATCCCTTATCCCATTCGCTATCTCCCTGCTCACCTCTGGTATGTCAGCTATGAACTCCTTACCAACCGTCTTGTATGGAACCTTCGTGCTGCAGAGGTGGACGAAGACGGCTATCGGCATACCGGGGTTAACCCCGTAACGCCTCCAGTTTATCGACTTGATTATCTTCCATGAGACATCCCCGGACTCGTCGTAGATTAGGGGTATCTTGTTTGCGAACCTGTATAGGGTTATGTCACCCTTAACAGGGACCTTACCCCCATATGCTATCCCAACCTCAACTATGAAGGGGTGACCCGAGTATGCTGACGGCTTACGTTGACGGACCGCGACGAACTCCGGCTCGAGCTCCTTCAATATACCGGTTCTTAGGAGGCTCTCCCCCAAGGGTGAGAGGCAGCTCGCATCCGGTGGAAGGAACTCGTCGAACTCCTTCATAGCCTGGACTAACTCAACGATCTCATCCGGCTTTAAGGTCTTCGGGTTCCTCTTAGGGTCTACACCAGCAAACTTGAGGAACTTGCGGGCTATACCCCTCCTCTCCCTAACCCTGTGGAAGTGGACCCTCATGAAGTCCAGCATAGTCTTACATTTGGTCGCGCGTATTATCCTCTGCATCATCTCGACGTCTACGCCGTGTGGGTGTGGGAGCGTCTCCTTCGGGGGAGGAGGCATCTCCGTAGACTTGCGGAGGAACAGGTATAGCCTTCCCCTCGGATCCACGAAGGTTATGTTGGCGTATGGGTTGACTATGGCCGTCTGCTTCAGGTATTCAAGTATTCTAGGCATCGCCTTGTAGTAGTCTCCCTCAAGATGGAACTCAACTATTGTGCCATGCCACCCAGCTCGGTTAGGGTACAACTTGCGGTTGAGGATTATGGGGCGGTTCCTCTCGATATCTATCATCAACAAGTACTCGCATATCCTCGACTTACCCGTGCTCGAGACTATCCGGACGGCCTTATTGGTTGTTATCTGCCCATAGAGGATGGCCATCGTACCCCCAAGCCCGAAGGTTCCCCTAGCCTGCTTCAACACGTACTTAGAGCTGAAGAGGAACTGACCGAAGGCTAGGGGGACGTGGTGGGGTGGAATCCCGGAGCCGTTATCCTCAACCCTTATAGTGTAGGCGTGCAGATTCTCATCGGGGTTGTCATGTGATATGCGGATGTAGATGTCGGGTGGAACGCCTACAACCTCAGCCGCATCTAGGGAGTTCTCAACCATCTCCCTAACAGCTGAGAATATAGCCCTAGTCGGATTTGTGAAGCCAGCTATCTCCCTATTCCTGTAGAAGAAGTCCGCAGGGCTTATCTCTCTAAATACTTGGGTTATCTTCCCGTCCTCCTTCAACTCTATATTTAAACTGGATTTATCAATTGATTTCAAGTTACAATTAGTGTTAGAGGTTGGGTATTTATATTATATTTCTAGGCTTTTTAGGGTGTCAGTTTCCCAGAGCTCAAGCCTCCTCTTCTTCAGCTCATGCCTCTTCCTCTGCAGGAACTTGTAGACAGTCCTGTGCTGGCTCCCCTTTATCAGCATCTTTACGGCTTCACGGGCCGTCTCAACCTGTTCTATATTCCCTATTATGGATACTGTGTCCCCGTATACCGAGAGTAGGGCTCCCGTCAGCTCCTCTATTATACGCCTAGTCTTCCCATCCTTGCCTATTATTCGACCCTTAACCCTCTTTATGTTAGATTGAGACCTACCGAAGATATCCCTTAGGTCTATCATCTCGAAGACCTTATCTTCATCCTCTAGGAGCTTGAAGGCCCTCTCGGGTGAGAAGCCCCTACCTATCGCCCTAACCACATCTTTAGCTCTGAAGAGTAATGATGGATCCTCCGCGTTCCCGTTCAGTGTTATCTCCACATCCCCGGTCTTGCTGTCGATGTCCAACTCAACATTGAGTCTTCTCTCTATCAACTCCTTCACTGAGCCCTTCGGTCCTATCAGGACGCCTATCCTCTCCTTCGGTATCTTTATGAATGTGTTATATCTCACCGCCTGTTATCCTCCTGAAGAGCTCATCGACAGGCGTAACATCTACACCCATCCTCCTGAAGTACCGGTTTAGGTTCTCTAGATCCCTTATCAGGTACTGGGTTGCATTGGGATGCTCTAGGGAGACCGCCTGTGATATATCGAAGATTACGGGTTCACCGTCCCATATCATGATGTTATATTCGCTCAGGTCTCCATGGACCAGCTTCGCCCCCTTATAAAGCTTCTCAACAGCCTCTATCAGCTTGCGGTATACAGCCTTCGGCCTCTCTATCTCAGCCTCCTTCAGTATCGGTGCGCTTATTCCATCCTCCCCTATGAACTCCATTACTAGGACATTGTTCTGGACGTGGATCGGCTCCGGCACCCTGACCCCAGCTTCGTAGGCCAGCTTGAGGTTCTTAAACTCCTTCTGGGCCCATGCATAGATTAGGTGTCTCCCGCTCCTCTTCACGTTCTTGAAGCGTGGGTCTCCAAGTATGTATGGGAGCATCCCCCTCCTAAACTCGGCTGAGACTGTTAGGTATATCTTTATCGCTAACTCCTCGCCCTTGAGGCCTTTTCCGTAGTAGATCCTCGACTCCTTCCCGGCTTTCACTACGCCGTATATCTCATCTATAACACCCTTATTCATGAGGTCGTATATCGTCATCAAGGTGGACCTGTCGAAGACCTCCTCTAGGACCTCATACTCCTCGCTCCTCTTCTCCTTCATCAGCTGCTCGGTCTCATAGGTCCTCTCCTTCCTCTCAAGCCTCTTCCTAACCCTATCCTCAACACCCATCGATTGCCACCGTCAACCATCAGATCGTTAGGAGCCCCTTCTTACGCAGTAACTCAGCCTGTCCCTTCGTGTAACGCCAGATTATGTCGCCCCTCGTGTCAGATTGGAAGTCCCATGGAGATACTAAGACCACGTCCCCAACCCTTACCCAGACCCTTCTCTTCATCTTCCCCCTTATGCGGCAGATTCTCTCACGTCCATCCTGGCATCTAACGAGGACCCTGTCGTAGCCGAGCAGCTTCACAGCTATCCCGAGGATGTCATTCGCCACGGGGAGGACCATCTCGTCGAGCTCTTCCTCGCTGATTACCTTCTTCTTCCCCACACGTCCACCTCTCCAGGCTATTCCTCATCCTCTAGAAGAGATGGGAAGCCTCACTTAAATATATTGATGCCAACCGTTACGAGAGGGGCAGAATTTAAGTTATAATTGAGAGAAGAGTTTGAAAATGTGACGAGAGTTACCACTTCTGGTGTGCATGAGATTTAAACCTTCATGATTAACCCGCAAGACTAATATCCACGGCCCTCTATATCTCCAAAAGGTGGTCTCGGTTGAAGGTTAGAAAGTTGCAGGGAAGGGTTGTGGACATCGAGAGGACGGGTGAGTACATAACCGACGAGTATGGGGATAGGTGGGAGAAGTGCATCTTCACCGTTGAGTTGACAAACTTCTCAAAGCGAACCCCAGATGAGGTTATACCAGACCACTTAAAGGGGAAGCGGATCAAACTCGTCCGCTACTGCTGTTACGACTGGCACTACAAGCTCGGCGTTAGGAAGACCCTAGAACCGGAGGAGACCGAGGCGGTACTCGAAGGCAGACCGACGGAGACCGTCTACTGGTAGACTCCTACGAGGCCTTAACGTAGTTTGGGTTATCCACAACCTCGGGTTTACCATCCCTCTCAACAACAAGCTTCGCGAAGCCCATCTTCTCTATACTGCCATAATCATGTCCAGCATCTGATGGGTATACAGCCAGAAAGACAAGCTTCCCCGAACCTACGTTTATGGCTCTGTGGGCCACACCTGGCGGTATGTAAACGATAACGTTGGGTTCTATCCTAGAGTATGCGGTCTCGCCATCCCTGTTCTGCATTAGGATTATACCCTCACCCTCAACCCCTATGTAGACCTCACTTGCACTCTCCTTCACGTGGAAGTGCCCCTTCGTGAAGTAGTATTCATCCCCTACCTTACCCGGGTATATTACCGTGCAGCCTATACTCAGCAACCCGTCGATTGGTTCCTGCGGTACCTCATAGACCTCGTAGATTATTGGGTCCTCCCCCTTGGAGAGAATGTCCTCAACCAGCTCCTTATCGAGGAAGCATCCATGGAGGTCGCTTAATCTCCTCGTGAGCTTCCTCTTATACGGTTTTAAGCCTCTAGCCCCGTCTATGACTGTTGTGAGGTAGATTATCGAGTTTGCCAATTGGAAATGAGAACCTCCTCTTTTTTGGAGTTAAGTTTGAAGTTGAGGGAGATAAAAGTTTCTAAACCCTTCCGTGAGGTTTCCTGACACAGCCGTTTAGGCGCACACAAAAAATCCAGATGATGAAATCGAAATTTTATAAAGCAGTTCATATGTAAGATGGTTAAACTTGATCCTTCCGGGCGTGAGAGAATGACCGGGATAGGGAAGAGGATAAGGCTCGACAGGGTTATAAACAGAAACACAAAGAAGACGGTGATAATACCCATGGACCACGGGATAACTATGGGGCCGATAAAGGGGCTCTATGACATGAGGAGCATAGTGAACCAGGTTGCCGAGGGGGGAGCAAACGCCGTTCTACTTCATAAAGGGATAATAAAGGCTGGATATAGAGGGTACGGCAGGGATATAGGGTTGATAATGCACCTATCTGGAAGCACACTGCTCGGGCCGGACCCAAACAATAAGGTTCTAGTGGCGGATGTCATAGAGGCAATAAAGCTCGGGGCAGACGCGGTCTCTATACACATAAATGTAGGCTCAGATACAGAACCAGAACAGCTGAGGATTCTCGGTCAGGTTGCCAAGCAGTGTGAAGAGTGGGGTATGCCCCTCCTAGCTATGATGTACCCTAGGGGTAGGAAGATAAAGAACGAATACGACGTGGAGGTTGTGAGGCATGCGGCTAGGATAGGAGCCGAACTCGGAGCGGACATAATAAAGACGAACTACACAGGGGATCCCGACACCTTCAGGGAGGTTGTGAAGGGATGCCCTGTGCCGGTGGTGATGGCGGGCGGACCTAAGACGAAGACCGATGAGGAGTTCTGCCAGATGGTCTATGACTCCATACAGGCTGGAGGAGCTGGCGTAGCGGCCGGGAGGAACGTCTTCCAGCATGAGAACCCAACGGGGATGGTTAGGGTTCTCTGCGGGATAGTCCATGAGGGCTTAGATGTCGAGACAGCCCTGGCCAAGTATATGGGGAAGAAACGGTGAGAGGCTCAGAGGAGCTGGATTGGTAGAAAGCTTTATATCTTAAATCAGATGCCTATTTCTGCAGTGGTGTGAAGTGAGGGATCGAGTTCACAAGGGGCGACTACGTTCATCCGTAGGTTCCGCGGAGACAGCTCCATACTAGACATCACGATTGAACCCGCTCGTTTAGTCTCGTTCTTAAAGTTTCCAATCCTGCTGCAATTGGCCTCCCTCACTTCAACCAGACGGCAAAGCATATACTCTTCTAAATACGAGTCTATGGTGGGTTTGAACGGTGAAGGTTAGATTTGCCATACCGAAGGGACACCTAGCCGAGCCTACGCTCCAGACGCTGAGGAGGGCTGGATATGTGATCACAGGGGAGGAGAGGACCTACCGCCCAACCATAAACGACCCGGAGATAGAGCTGAAGGTATTGAGGCCTCAGGAGATACCCATCTTTGTAAGCGAGGGGCTACAGGATGTGGGGATAACCGGGCTGGACTGGGTTAGGGAGACCGGAGCGGAAGTCGAGGTTCTACTAAACCTCGAACACTCCCACGTCAGGCTTGTGGTCGCAGTCCCAAAGTCTTGGAGGAAGATAAACTCCCTGAAAAGCCTGATAGAGGAGTTCGCGCGTGAGGGGAAGCCGCTGAGGATATCAACGGAGTACCTAAACCTGACAGCCCAGTACCTGAAGGGCAACGAGGCTTACCGTAGGCTCTACGGCGACTCAGACCCGGTCATGGTCACACCGTGGTGGAGGAAGGGCGACAACGATAGGGTCCTCATATACCTATCCTTCGGGGCCACGGAGGCCAAACCACCCGAGGATGCAGACGCCATCTTCGAGGTTATAGAGACAGGCACAACCCTAGAGCAGAACGACCTGAAACCGATCGAGACTGTCATGGAGTCGACGGCTGTGTTGATAGCGAACAAGTCGTCCCTGAAGGACCCGGAGAAGCGTGAGAAGATATATGACATACTGACCCTACTCCGCGGCGTCGTAGACGGTAGGAAGAAGCTACACATCTTCGTCAACGTGAGCAGGGAGAACCTCCCAAGGCTGCTGGAGAGGCTTCCGGCGTTGAAGAGGCCGACCGTAGCGCCCCTATCCGATAAGGACTGGTACTCGGTTAATACGGTCATCGACAAGGATCAGTTCCTCCAGCTCCTCCCAACCCTGAGGAGGCTGGCTCAGGGACTCGTCGTCTACGAGCCGAGGCAGGTTCTACCACTAGACCAGATAACACCAAAGAAGACGGAGAAGGGGGAGAGGAGCGACGGGGACTGGTAAACTCAGGATAAGGAGGATGAACCGAGCTCCGAAGGAGCTCCTAGAGGGGAGGTGGCCATCTAAGAGGCACCTAGATCCGAAGCTCAAGGCATACGTCTCCAAGATAATCGATGATGTTAAGAGGCGTGGGGATGAGGCCCTAATCGAATTTACCAAGAGATTCGACGGGGTAGAGCTGGAACCCAACAAGATAAGGGTTTCAGAGGGGGAGATTGAAGAAGCCTACAGCAGGGTTGGTGGAGAGGAGATATCGGCGGTGAAACTCGCCAAGGAGAGGCTGGAGAGGCTGGAGAAACTCACACTTGAAAGGCTGAACCTCAAAGTAGAAGGGGAAAACTTGATGGTTTATAGACGGGTAACCCCCATCAGAAGCGTAGGATGCTACATCCCAGGAGGGGAGGCGTCATACCCAAGCACGGTGATGATGGCTGTTGTACCGGCGAGGGTTGCGGGTGTACCTAGAATAGCCATCTGCACACCACCAAGGAGAGATGGAGGGATAGAGCCGCTAACCCTAGTAGCCGCGGATATATGCGGTGTATCAGAGATCTACAGGGTTGGGGGAGCTCAAGCCGTAGCGGCGCTCGCCTATGGAACTGAGACCATAGAGCCGGTTGATAAGATAGTCGGCCCCGGCAACATCTATGTCACAGCTGCCAAGATGCTGGTCTCCGTGGATGTACCGATAGATATGCCGGCGGGTCCAAGCGAGATCCTCATACTGGCCGATGGATCAGCGGATCCGAGAATAGTCGCGTTGGATATGATCTCGCAGGCCGAACACGGTGTTGGCTGTATCTCCATACTCGTAACGACCTCTAAGGGCCTAGCCGACAGGGTTCTGGAGGAGCTTGAGCGTACTGTTCCATCCATACCTAGAGGCGAGATCGTTGCTGAGGCCCTATCTAGGAACGGGCTGATCCTTGTCTGTGGGGGTATGGATGAAGCTGTAGACTTTGTCAACCAGTTTGCACCCGAACACCTAGAGGTGATGACCGAGAACCCGGCCGAGATTGCTGGGAGGATAACCTCAGCGGGCGTCATCCTAACCGGGGACTACTCCCCAGCCTCGGCCAGCGACTACTGCCTCGGAACCAACCACATCCTCCCAACTGGGGGTTACGGCCATGTTTTCTCTGGGCTATCAGTCCTGAACTTCGTTAAGATCACCAATATAATCGAGTGTTCGAGGGATGGACTCATCGAGGTTAGGGATCAGATAACGACTCTAGCCCTAGCTGAGGGGCTGCCGAACCACGCATCAGCGGTTGAGGGGAGGGTGCAGCTTGAAGGGTGATGGGCTCGACTGGGTTAGGGAGGTTCTGAGGGAGGCTGAGGGGTTAAGTAGGTATGATGTTGGAGAGACCGTTGAGGATCTCTCCCGCAGGTTAAGGAGGGATCCGGCCAGCATACTGAAGCTGAACTCAAACGAGAACTTCTTCGTCCCGATAGGGTTCTTAAGGTCGATCCTCATGGAGGTTGTAGGGGAGTACGACCCGAGGGTATATCCAAGATACGAGAAGCTCCAGCTGATTGAGGCTTTGAGCCGTTACTTGAACGTATCAACCGGGCAGATAGTTCTTGGAGCCGGGAGCGACCAGCTGATAGAACTCATCTCCAGGGCGTTCCTCAAACCCGGAGATCACACTCTCTCTGTGACCCCAACATTCTCCATATACGAGCGGTGTACACGCATCCATAGAGCCCGATACGAGGCCGTACCCCTGAGGGAGGACTTCTCCCTAGATGTGGATGGGATGCTTAACTCCGCCAAGCCGAGGACTAGGATAATCTTCCTCTGCTCACCCAATAATCCAACCGCCAACCAGTTCGATACCGACTCGATCCGGAGCCTGCTGGAGGGGTTTAACGGCTTAGTTGTGGTCGACGAGGCCTACGTAGACTTCGCCGGTCGGTCAATAATCGACCTCGTCGACGAGTATGAGAACCTCATCGTACTCAGAACCTTCTCCAAGTCCTTCGGCATAGCCAGCTTGAGGTTGGGGTACGCAGTCTCGAATGAGGAGCTTGCGTCAACCCTAGATGAGAGGTTCCAGATGCCCTACGCCGTCTGCTCCATAGCCCTGAGGGTTGGCTTGAAGCTCCTGGATAGGGTTGAGGTTGTGAGGAGGGCGGTTAAGGCTTTGAAGGTTGAGAGGAGTAGGGCGATTAAGCTCCTGAACGAGATTGACGGGGTCAGAGCCTTCGACTCAGAGACAAACTTCATACTCATAAGCCTATCGGTGGATTCACGCATGTTATACGAGAGACTCCTCGAGAAGGGGATAATAGTCAGGAACCTTGGGAGGGTGCTCCACCTTGAGGATTGTATAAGGGTTACGGTTGCGCCGAGACCGGTGATGGACAAGTTCATAACGACTTTCAGGGAGGTTCTAACCGGTGGGGTCGATTGAGGATTACGTGAAGTTTGAGACTGGAGGTGGGTCTGCCTACATCAGGCGGGACAGCGTTGAGAATCTACGCAGAGTAGACTCCATCATATTCGACTGCGATGGGGTCCTGATAGATGTTAGGGAATCCTATGATAAAGCCATCTCAAAGGCGGTTTCATACATAATCAACGGGTTAACGGGATGTAGCCTCCCGGGGGAAATGATACCCGAGGGTGTGATCTTCGCGTTCAGGAGGAGCGGCGGGTTCAACGACGACTGGGACACAACCTACGGCATAACCATGTACCTGCTATCCCACATGCCTGAAGGGTTTAGGGAGGCCCTAAAGAGGAGCATCAAGATGGTAAAGCCCGGGATGAAGCCCCACGATAGGTTCAAGATGGTGGCGGGGTCTGTGAGGAAGCTCTTAAACAGTGGGGTTGTGAACTGCGGGGAGGTTGAGGAGTTGGTCGATGGGTTGGAGGGTTTCGCTGAGAACCTCGACGAGACCGGTATAGCCTCGGTTGATGGTAACCTCCTCGGGGAGTTCAGGGGTGTGGATGGCTTCCAAGAGTTCTATAGAAGCCTCAAGGCTTTCTTTTCCTATCCGGGATATGTTGGGGAG
Source organism: uncultured Candidatus Bathyarchaeia archaeon (assembly GCA_964499825.1). GTDB lineage: Archaea > Thermoproteota > Bathyarchaeia > Bathyarchaeales > B26-1 > B17-G17. The sequence goes on along the minus strand of CAZCOP010000001.1, from coordinate 5,338 downwards.
AGCGTAATCCCAACGGTGTTCGAGGAGCTCTTCTACGGCGATAGGCTGTACAGGGAGGTCCACGGGGTTGAGGCGAGGTTTGTCAACTCTCCAGGCTTGATAATGAATGAGAGGGTTATAGTGAAGGAGGAAACCCTAGAAGCCTTAGAGTCGATAGTTGGCGAGGGGAGGCTTGGCATAGCATCCGGAAGCCAAAGGAAGCCAGCCGACTACATACTGGGGGACATCCTAAAGAGGTTTAATAAAGACGCCCTAATCTTCTATGACGATGTCATGAGGGCTGAGCGTGAGGCGTTGAGGAGGGGCCAACCGGTGGGGAACCTGAAGAAGCCGAACCCCTACTCACTCCTCGAGGCAGCCAAGGCCCTAGAACCATTCGATTCAGCCCTATACGTTGGAGACTCGATGGGCGACCTACTCATGGTGGAGGAGGCTAGGAGGCTCGACGCCCGATACCTATTCGCAGGTGTATATAGATACATATCGATGGGCAGCCAGACCTTACAAAGCTTCATTAAGTTCAGCTCCGATCTTATAGTGCCTTCGATCAACGAGTTGCCAGAGGTATTAAGAGCCTTGAAGGGTGGTCAGCTTTGAGGGTTGCAGAATATTCGAGGAAGACTAGGGAGACCGAGATATACGTTAAGGTGAACCTCGACGGTAGGGGTGAGGCGGATGTGGATACGGGCTTCGCCTTCGCCGACCACATGCTGCGATCCCTAGCGGTCCACAGCTTGATGGATATAACGGTTAAGGCTGTAGGGGACCTCAGGCACCACGTTATCGAGGATGCAGCCATATGTCTAGGTGAGGCGATAAGTAGGGCCTTAGGAGATAGATCCGGGATAAGGAGGTTCGGGTACGCCATAGTCCCGATGGACTGCTCCCTAGCGACCGCCGCCGTTGACCTCGGCGGCAGACCCTACTCTAGGATAAACCTCAAACTGAAGGGTGTGGCCATCGAGGATACACCCTACGAGGATCTGTACCACTTCCTAGAGAGCCTAGCGTCATCCCTTAAGGCGAATATACACGTACAAGTCCATTATGGGGCTAACGACCACCACAAGGTTGAGGCTGCATTCAAGGCTCTAGCACTATCCCTCAGGGAGGCTGTCTCGATCGACCCGAGGAGGAGGGGTATCCCAAGCGCTAAGGGGGTGATCTAGATCCCGAAGGTTGGGGTTGTAGACTACGGGGTTGGGAACCTCTTCAGCATAGGATGCGCACTCAGGAGGTTAAATCTAGATGTGGTCTTAGCCTCAACCCCGGGAGAGCTCAACGGAGTGGACGGCGTCGTCCTACCAGGCGTCGGCAACTTCAGCACGGCGTCTAGAAACATCAAGCCCTTCAAGCCTGTGCTGGTGGACCTGTCGGGGGAGGGTAGGCCACTACTCGGGATCTGCCTGGGTATGCAGATACTCTTCGGCGAGAGTGAGGAGAGTTGGGGGAGGGGTCTAAACCTGATAGGCGGGAGGGTTGTCAGGCTGCCCCGTGGAGTTAAGACCCCCCATATGGGATGGAATACGCTTGAGGTGTGTAGGTGGAGCGAACTCCTAGATGGCGTAGAGGAGGGTTCATACTTCTACTTCGTCCACTCATACTACGCAGAACCGGACGATGAGGATGTGGTTGCGGCGAAGACTGAGTATGGGGTTAGGTTTCCATCGGTCATATCGAGCGGGTGTATATTTGGAACCCAGTTCCACCCCGAGAAGTCTGGGAAGTCTGGGGCTTTGATACTGAAGAACTTTGCCGAGATTCTCAAGAGGTGAAGGGTGGATGGAGGTTATACCCGCGGTAGACTTGATGGGTGGGAGGGTTGTGAGGCTCACGAGGGGGAGGCCTGAGGAGGTTAGAACATACGAACACTTGGGAGATCCCGTAACCGTAGCCGAGAGGTGGGAGTCCGAGGGGGCGGGGATCATCCACGTAGTCGATCTAGACGCAACACTCGGTTTGGGGGATAACCGCCAGTTGATAGGCGAGATAGCCAGCTCGGTTGGTGTACCCCTCCAAGTCGGTGGGGGTATAAGGAATTTGAAAACAGCCAAAAAACTACTCGATGGGGGTGTATGGAGGGTAATAGCGGGCTCCCTAGCCTTCAGGGATAGAACGGCCATAGGAAGGCTTCTAGATGATTACGGCGCCAGCCGGGTCGCCGTAGCCTTAGACCACCTGGACGGTGAGGTTATGGTCCGGGGTTGGCATTCAAGGGTTGGTGTGAGGATTGAGGAGGCCCTCTCAACATTCATGGATATGGGTGTTGAGTACTTCTTGATAACGTCGATAGCTAGGGATGGAACCCTTCAAGGGCCTGATATAAAGAGCCTGGAAAGGATATGTAAGGCCTTCAACGTCAAGGTGATGGCTGCTGGGGGTGTCAGGAGCCTTGAAGACCTGATCCTCCTGAGGGATGTCGGGGTCTACGGCGTCGTGGTTGGGAAGGCCCTATACGAGGGCAAGTTCACGTTGAAGGATGCTATAGAGACGATCCGTAAGATGGGGGGTGTATAGCTGGATGGTTCTAGCCAAGAGGATAATCCCATGCCTCGATGTGGACCACGGGAGGGTTGTTAAGGGCATAAACTTCGTAAACCTTAGGGATGCCGGGGATCCTGTTGAGTTGGGTAGGAGGTATAGTGAAGATGGGGCTGACGAGCTTGTCTTCCTCGATATAACAGCCTCCCCCGAGAAGAGGGAGATACTGAAGGATGTTGTTAGGGCTGTAGCCTCGGAGCTTGATATACCGTTCACGGTTGGGGGTGGGATAAGGAGCGTAGAGGATGCGAGGGTCATCCTATGCAACGGAGCTGACAAGGTCTCGGTGAACACGGCTGCCGTTGAGAACCCTAGGCTTGTTGAGATGCTGTCGGATACCTTCGGGCGGCAGTGCGTGGTTGTGGCTATAGACGCAAAGAGGAGATACTGGAGGGATGAATCTAAGACCATGGTGGAGCTTGGGGATGGAGGGGTATGCTGGTTTGAGGTCTACACGTATGGCGGGAGGAAGCCTACCGGGATAGACGCCCTCAGGTGGGCTGTGGAGGCCGCTAGGCTTGGGGCTGGTGAACTGCTCGTGACATCGATGGATAGGGATGGAACCGAGAACGGGTACGACCTCGAGTTGACGCGGAGCATAGTTGAGAGGGTTAATATACCTGTGATAGCTAGCGGTGGGGCTGGGAGGCCTGAACACTTCCTTGAGGCCTTCACGGTTGGAGGCGCTGATGCAGCCCTAGCAGCCTCGGTCTTCCATTATAATAAGTATCCCATACCTGTTGTGAAGAGGTTCCTGAACGAGAGGGGGGTGCCTGTAAGGCTATGAAGAGAGCTAAGAGTTTGAGAACCGTAACCATAGATGAACTGGACTTCGAGAAGGGAGGGGGTCTCATACCCGTAGTCGTCCAAGACTACAAGACCAGTCAGGTTCTAACGTTGGCCTACGTCAACAGGGAGGCCCTAGAGAGGACCATACAGACCGGGTACGCCCACTACTACAGGAGGTCTAAGGGGAGGGTCATGAAGAAGGGTGTAACATCCGGGAACGTCCAGGAGGTGAGGGACATACTCGTAGACTGCGACCGGGACTCACTGATATTCCTCGTAAAACAGAAGGGCTATGCATGCCACCTCGGGATGGAGACGTGCTTCCATAATAGACTGAGAGAAGCAAGCGAACTACCAAAAAGGGATAACGCTATCAATTAATATTTATAGAGGTTCCATTAGAAATGCTCAACATATCCGTCTATAAGTTAACCATGACGATACTACGTACAATAAAGACTAATTAGCAAACCCAGGCTTAGGAGATCTAAACGTAATACGTATAGATGATTATGGAACTCTAGATGGTAGTGATCTCGATCTTCGTTGATAGGGAACGACCCACGGATGATGAGCGGGATAGAAACACTAAACGTTGGGTAGATTGGTATAAATGTTAAGGTGACTATACAAGACGACATAAACAACAATAGAGCATGGATAACATACAGACTGCAAATAACGACTGGAACAGACAACGACAAGAACGACCGGTGGCCCTTCTGTTCAAGAAACTATACAGGCACAGCCTACGACCCATACATAGAGTACACCATATCTCCGGTGGAGCACCAGAGTTCCCATCATGGGTGCAACCTCTACCACTGATTGCCTGGTCCATGCTATTCGCTATCTACATACCGAAGCGAAGAACAGCACTTAGTAGGAGGGTTAAGGGATTACTCTGATCCGAGCAGCCTAGATGACGCTATCCCCCTCGATTCGTCATGGAGCCTCTTGTCAGCCGTATATAGCGTGGTCCCAAGCTTCCTAGCCGCCGCTATATAGAGCGAATCGTAGACCGCTATCTTGTGAATCAGGGATATCTCCATAGCCTCCTCGGAAAGCTCAGGGGTTGAGAGGACACCCAGCTTTGAGTATATCCTAATCAGATCCTCCAAAACATCCCTCACGGCTTCAGCTTCTAAATCCTTATGGATCACCACATGCTTCCATACAGCATTCAAGCTCTCAGCGAGGGCTATATCAACGGTATGTAAGGTGTAGCCATCCCTCAAGAGGCTGACCACCAGCTCCTTAGCTTCCCTAGAACCAGGCTCAGCTAGAACCAGCTTCACAAGTATACTTGAGTCCAAGATCACACTCAGCGCCCCCTATCCTCCCTTATCAAGACGGTTGAGTCAACCCTCACAGGCCTCCTCTCAGCCCTCAACCAGACATCCTCGACAACCTCGATCAACTCCAGACGCTTAATCTGCCCCTCAATGAACCTCCTAATCTCCTCGCTCCACTCCACCCGAAACCTCTTCATCCGCTCCTTCAACTCACGCGGAACCCTTATCGTAAATGTAGATGACATTCCGCATCACAATATGCATACAAAATGTAACACAATATTATAAACATTTTGTACCAATTGATGACGTGACAACGTGCAACAATTAATTTTATATAAAACCTCTCCAATAGAGGGAGCCAAAATTATGAAGATATGTATTGAGTGATGGAATTGTTCTCTTCTGCCTTTTGGTATCCCTAGTCTGCATATCAACCCTTGAGTCCCTAAACTCCATGTGAACTGGACGTAGACTCAGGATCTACGCGTCCCCAACGGTCCTAGCATCACCAGACCCAACAATATGCGGAGACACAAGTGACGGAGACGTAGCCGACTGGGGAGGAACATGGAACCTAGATTACCTCCGCTAGGGAGACAGCACAGGTAACAAGTACCTAAGGAGCTTCGTCAAGTTCCCGACAAAGACGGCACACCCTACGACCCCTACATAGAGTATACCCTGTCTGGTGATGGAGCAGCGGAGTTCCC